>JBNKDZ010000230.1:0-4767 GCA_050288525.1 Cyclobacteriaceae bacterium | reverse complement strand
AGTATCCGGGAATTGCTTAATGAAGAATTTGTTATTAACCAAATCAGCATCCATACCAAACAGATCAGTGATGATCAAACCATCAAAGTTGCATTTCAACTATTTGATGGTAACATTGTCGAAGGAGTGCTGATACCAGCTGACAACAGAATGACCGCATGTATTTCATCACAGGTAGGTTGTTCGTTATCCTGTAAATTCTGTGCAACAGGTTATCTTGGAAGAAAACGTAATCTTGATGCAGCTGAAATTTATGATCAGGTAGTACACATTCAAAAAATTGCTGAAACCGAGTATCAGAATCCGTTAACAAATATTGTCCTTATGGGAATGGGAGAACCGTTGTTAAACTATCAGAACGTAATGCAGGCAATACATTATATTTCCTCTCCGGAAGGCCTCTGTATAAGTGCCAAACGGATAACACTTTCCACTGCAGGCATTGCAAAAATGATTAAAAAGCTGGCAGACGATCAGGTTAAATTCAATCTTGCACTATCCCTCCATGCGGCTGATGACATCAAACGAAATACCATCATGGCTATAAATGAAACCAACAACCTCGAATCGTTAAAAGAAGCCATAAGGTACTTTCACCATAAGACACATAACAAAATTACCCTTGAATATATCGCATTCGATAACTTTAACACCCATACGGAGGATGCCACTAAACTTATAAAGTTCGCCAGCCATTTTCCGTGTAAAATCAATATTATTGAATATAATCCGATTGATAATGCTTCTTTCTCAAAAGCCGATACCCGACAACTTGAACGTTTTGTTAAAACACTTGAACAAAAAAGGCTTGTTGTAAACATCCGAAGAAGCCGGGGAAAAGATATTGATGCTGCATGCGGACAGCTGGCAAACAAAATGTGACTTCTATTATAACTTGTTCAAACATTCTGCATGTATAAAAGTTTGAATTAATATTCCATATACAGAAATATGACGTTATTTTTATAAAAAGTTCAACTACTAAACCTTACTATCATGAATATCGAAAACCTGCAAAAATACTATGATCAGGCTGCAGGTCTGATTATGGCATATTTACCAAAACTGGTACTTGCCTTAATAGTACTGATTGTTGGTCTCTGGGTGATCAAAAAAATCCGAAAAGGCATCCGGGCAATTCTATCAAAGCGCAAAGTAGATCCTTCCCTGGTTCCGTTTCTTTCCGGCATAATATCCGCTATTTTATATACACTACTTATTATTAGTGTAGCCTCCATGATTGGTATCGCTACCACTTCCTTCATTGCTGTTTTAGGAGCTGCAGGTCTTGCTGTTGGTCTGGCATTGCAGGGAAGTCTCTCCAATTTTGCAGGAGGAGTAATGATCCTGTTATTCAGGCCATTTAAAGTAGGTGATGTTATCGAGGCCCAGGGCGTTATTGCTGCTGTAACAGAAATACAGATTTTCCATACAATACTTAAAACATACGACAATAAAATCATCATTATACCAAATGGTCCTTTGCATAACGATAAAATCACAAACTATACCGAATCAACAACCAGGGTAGTAGAATGGATCTTTGGAATTGGTTATAACGATGATATTGACAAAGCAAAGAAAATAATTGAAAAAGAGATTTTTTCAGATGAACGGGTATTAAATGCCGAAACCCCTTTTATCAACCTGGCTGAATTAGGTGAAAGCTCGGTAAATTTTAAAGTGCGAGCAGAAGTAAAACTGGAAGACTACTGGGATGTCTTCTTTCTTATGAACGAAAAAGTCAAAAAAGCATTTGATAAACAAGGAATTTCCATTCCATTCCCTCAAAGAGACGTACATTTACACAATGCCTCAAAATAAAATAATAAAACCGGTTAATAGCCAAAAACAGATTATGGCTATAACCGGTTTATCCAGATTATTTAAAAACTATTGTCTTGAAACACTGCCGATACCATTAGCATGTATATCCGTTTCATCAGGATCACCATAATACTTTACAGAACCTACGCCATTTGCATCTGCAATTAGTTTTTTGGAAGCATAAACACTAACACCACCCACTCCGTTTGACTCAACCTTTGTAAATTTGCTTAGCAGATCTGATGCCTGATAGCTTCCTACACCATCAAAAGTTACTTTATGGTATTGTGTTGTTCCGTATAGGTTAAAATTACCTACACCATTTATTTCAGAAATGACCTTTTCAGCCTCCAGCTCCAGTTCGACCTTGCCTGCTCCGTCAAATACAAATTTCAGATTTTCTGCATGGATGATATCTTCAGACCGAAGGTTTACCGCTCCTCCAATCTCCATTTCCTCCAATTCCCTGAAAGTGATATAGATCTCAATATTTTTTTTGGTCTTAAATACCTCCTCATCAAATTCAATTTCCAACTGTCCGTTTTCAGAAACCACTTCAAGCCGTTCAAAATATTTACTATCAGCTTTAATTTCTACATTACATGTACTTCCCTGATTCAGGATAACTGTATACGGACCGGAAAGGTATATCTTTGTAAAAGGAGCAACATCATATTTTTTTGAAACCTTGTCATCTGCCCGGACATTTACAACAAATGTTGAGGCAATTAACAGAGTAAACAGGATTTTCAGATTCGGGATTTTCATTTTGTTATAGTATTTTGTTCGAAACAATAAAGACAATTAACGTGCCATTGATAAAACCGGGCAAATTCGCCCGTTATGGCGCTGTATCTAACTATATATTACATAAAAATGTATAAAAAACGGACACTTAACTGTACGAAAACAATCACTTCTTTTTGAAAACATATTATGAAAACGAATTAATGCACGTAAAATCCATAATTATTCGGCCTATAAATTTATTTATATTATTTTTGCAAAAAAATTTACAGCATGTTTGACAGTTTAAGTTTGAAATTGGATCAGGCCTTTAAAACACTTAAAGGTCAGGGAACGATTACCGAGATAAATGTTGCAAAGACGGTAAAAGAAATACGGCGTGCATTGATTGATGCGGATGTTAACTACAAGGTTGCTAAAGAAGTAACAGACAACATTCGTAATGAAGCGTTGGGACGTGATGTGCTGATCTCTGTTTCACCCGGACAATTGTTGGTCAAGATCACCTCTGAAAAGCTTGCCGAACTTATGGGAGGCACCAAAAGCGATATCAGTATTTCGGGAGATCCGGCTATAATCCTGATTTCAGGTCTTCAGGGTTCAGGTAAAACCACTTTCTCAGGAAAACTTGCTAACAGCCTGAAAAAACAGGGCAGACAGGTATTACTCACTGCCTGCGACATCTACCGCCCAGCTGCGATCGATCAGCTGAAAGTTTTAGGTGAACAGATTGGTGTCGAAGTATATGCCGAACCTGAGAATAAAAATGCAGTTAACATCGCACGAAATGCCATCAGCCACGCCAAGAAATCAGGCAAGAAGATCGTGATCGTCGATACTGCCGGTCGATTGGCCATTGATGAAGAAATGATGAAGGAGATCTCTTCGCTGAAAGATGCTCTGAAGCCTTCCGAAACGCTTTTCGTCGTTGACTCCATGACCGGACAGGATGCAGTGAATACTGCCAAAACCTTTAACGAACGACTGAACTTTGACGGAGTTGTACTCACAAAGCTGGATGGTGATTCGAGAGGTGGGGCAGCACTTTCTATTCGAAATGTTGTTGAAAAACCTATCAAATACATAAGTACCGGCGAAAAGATGGATGCTATTGATATATTCCATCCTGATCGTATGGCTCAGCGAATTCTAGGTATGGGAGATGTTATCTCACTGGTAGAACGCGCGCAACAGAATTTTGACGAGCAGGAAGCAATACGACTGAATAAGAAAATCCGGAAAAACCAGTTCAATTTTGATGACTTCCTGTCTCAACTTCAGCAAATCAAAAAAATGGGTAACATCAAAGATCTGCTGGGAATGCTCCCGGGGATGGGTAAAGCGCTAAAAGACCTGGATGTCGATGACGACTCATTCAAACCGATTGAAGCTATTATCCGGTCCATGACCAAACACGAAAGATCCAATCCGGATATCATTGATGGCAGTAGAAGGAAACGGATCGCCACCGGAAGCGGCACCTCCATACAGCAAGTCAACAGCCTCATGAAACAATTTAGTGACATGCGTAAGCTGATGAAAACAATGAACAAAATGGGTGGAGGAAAACGGGCACTCGCTAATCTGAATCCTTTCGGAAGATAAATTAGTATAATACAGATAAGACAGAGACGTGATAAATCGCGTCTCTACAAGTATTCGGGAATAAAACACTATGCGTTGTGCACTTTGCCCCTCGCAATATAATTCCTTTTGCATCCATAAATATTTCCTGGATTATTTCCATATTTTTAAAAAGTTGTGTATTTTATATAATCACTTCATCATCTCTCATTAACTGGATTATTTCACAGGGCAAAATATTGTAAAGAACGAGTGTGGTGAGCTTGAGGAGAAAAAATGCGCCACTAAACACGGTTAAAACCTCTTCTGATCTGATACCCTAATATACCAGATAATGCTCACCATCACTCAAAAAATAATCGGTCAAAATAGATTCTCATCTCAGAACTATTTTTATTACTAAACAAACAGATATCTCTGATCATGCTGGTCTGATTTTGGTTTACATAGAAAAAAATGAAGTCTATTATAAAAAAGACAGTAAAAAATAATAACAACAAAAATAAATCAACAATCATCTTTAAAAAGTTTATAACCTGCCTTCGATATAATTTTCAATTACAGTTATAAAAATTTCTATTATTAGAAATATTATCACTGATTATTTAC
>JBNKDZ010000229.1:0-13648 GCA_050288525.1 Cyclobacteriaceae bacterium | reverse complement strand
TTGATCAAATATGGTTGAAATCGTTATCATTTAATTTTGGGCTGCTTTTTTAGATATATTGTATTAGGAATTATTATCATAATGGTCAATGGTTGTGTTAGTACCAAACATAAATCCATGAGATTTGATCCTGAAAAATTCACACAAGACACAAAAATACTTTTTCTTTCGATCCCTTGCCATGATCCTTTTTCAAAATTTCAGGAATTAAAAAAGATCTTGTCAAAGCATCAAATTGAAGCATCGTATGCTTTGGAAGAAGAATGGGAACTTAAATCAAAAGGCATTTCAAATCCTGAGGACTCAACGTATTTCAAACTACTAACAGAACAAGGTTATACACATTTATTGTTCTTTAATGATTTGGAAAAAAAACCGGCTAACTCCTTTTTAAGTTATTACACTGACTATGAACTGGATTTATATCAGCAAGGATATTCAAATGTCGCCTCATCTCCTGAAACGACACACCGGTCTTCAGTGGTTTTACACCTGGTCTCATTAGAAAAAAATAGTCTTGTCTATACTGACAAAGTTGAAACAAGCATTAGTCCGTTAAAAAGTCCTGACAAAAACGGAGGAGAGGTAAATATTAATTTTGGAGATACCTCTATGGCAACAATCATAGCAATTAAAAAAAGTGTAAAGCGAATGATTAAGGACAATTTATAATAATTATGATTTCAATACCTGGTTTGTAAATCTGATGCTGGTGCGCATTTTCAAAATGCGTGTCTAAAATGAAAAGACATCTATCCAGGCAATTGTATTGCCGGTTCGGTTTAGAGATAAATTGACGCAACCATCAGGCACACTTACACCTAATGCCCTTAGCCCAAAAATACCAGCCCCTCAACATCAAAAAAATAATGGAGAATCTTGGCAATTTATCACATATGTTCGTAGTTTTACGAACAACGAACTAACTAAACAAAAAATGTCATCATGAAAACTTTCTCATTAGGATTTATCGGAGGGGGAAGGATCACAAGAATATTCCTTCAGGCCTTCAAAAACAAATCATTTCAATTACAGCCCGTTGTATACGACACCAATCCGGAGGTGTTAAAAATGCTTAAACAACAATTCCCCGATATCGAAACAGCTACCTCACCTGATAAGGTTGCTTCTCAGGGCACAGTTATTCTGGCGGTCCATCCTCCGCAAATCATTCCGGCTCTCGAATCAATAAATGACCAGATAAGCGCTCAATCCGTAATCCTCTCGCTGGCGCCGAAAATTACTATTAACAAAATAGCTGATCTGTTAAATACCTCTAAAATAATCCGGATGATCCCCAATGCAACTTCCTTTATCAATGAAGGATATAATCCGGTAACATTCAGCGCAGCATTCTCAGATGAGGATAAGGAAAGTTTTATGGATATTTTTAATCTTCTGGGACAGACGTTCGAAACAGAAGAATACAAACTTGAAGGGTATGCGATCATGTCTGCCATGTTGCCGACCTATTTTTGGTTTCAATGGAAAAAACTGGAAGAACTTGCATTAAATACCGGTCTGACCCCTGAAGAGGCAAAAGAAACCATCAGTTCAACCCTGAAAAAAGGCATTGACCTGCTGTATGAATCCGGATATCCTTCTACAGAGGTTATCGACCTGATACCTGTCAAACCTATCGGAGAGAACGAAGAAGAAATCGCTAAGATCTTTGAAAACAAATTGCTTTCATTGTATGACAAAATAAAGGCTCCTGACCATCAGCCGGTTTGATACAGGAATTAGTCAATTGATGCTCCTATTCTGACAGTTCACGCAATAATCTGAGCCCCGCATCGTAAATCAGCATATCTTTAAACTATTATGTGATTTAAATTAAGCTAATCTCACAAGAAACAGGGTCCTCATAAAACAGGGTCCTGTTTTCACCATTTTCTGAAAAAAAATGGTATTATGGAATTCCCATAATAATTATCTGCATGAAAAAGATATTAACGATTATCCCAATTATCCTTATTAGTTTATGTTCATGTAAAAAAATAAAAGAGCTAACAGACGACAATCCTGATTTGACAGAGTTGGAAATTGGCTTTAAATCGTCAGCAGCCATGGGATATTGTGCCTCTGTAGCGCATATGGTCTTTACACAAGACAATCTTCCCGGAAACGTCACAATTACCATGAAAAATAAAGGTGAATATTCCGGATCTGCTCTTATTTATATTAATGTAAACGCATCAAATCCTCTTCCTTTTAATAAAAATGTAGGTGATATTGTTATTGCAGCACTTTGGGACGAATCAAAACGTGCAGGTGTTATGTCTGTTATGCTTGCTGATATTGATTTACTAAATACATCGTTCAAATTTTTCGGAATACATACCATTCCATTTATTGAAGAGAACGATACAGGGGATATTTTAACGGTTTTTGCCGAGCAGGATATTATTATTGGTGAAGGACAGGATACTATTCTTAACCTGAGCCTGACCCGCCTGCAATTTAACCTTGAATTAAATCGAGCCACCGAACCACCTGCTACGGATGTTTTTGCTGCTGTTAAACAAGATATTTGGTTTGTAAAAGTCGATCAAAACGAGACTTACAACAATGTTTTTGATGATACCTACAAAATAAATGGTGGTGGGCAAATAGCATCTGTTATAAACAAATCAGGAGGTTTATCATACCATGCTCTTATTAACACCAGTTTTAACTATGATTATTGTTCAGAGAATCCAATTGATGGCTATGGTTTTATCCAAAACATAAAAGCAGGCGATCATATTGATATAGGCCATATTACACTTGATTTTCATCATCAATGCGACGGAAGGGCCTATGTAGAAGCTGCCTTTGGAAAGTACCTGAAATATTTTGGCCGACACGTTAACCTGAATTTTAATTAACATGCTTTGGTATAGATCTGTCTTTACCTATCAGAAATACCTTCTACATACATAGACAAATTTAAAGCAACTGATCATCGGTCGGTTTAATACAGGAATAAATCATTTGATACTTCTATTCCGACAGTTCAGGAACTTATCTCTGCCCAGCATCAGTAAAAAACATATCTTTGATACAATTTATGTGATTTATATTAAGCTAATCTCACAAGAAACAGATCCTTATGAAGCAGGATCCTGTTTTCACCAAGTGTTGGAATTAAATTAATTGTATTATGGATGCACATATTTCCCGGATTCTAAAAAAAATCTCTAAACGAGAACTTAAAAAATTCTTACGCCGAACCAGAATTAAAGACATCTATGTAGAGGTATTTAAAGAAAGTATGCACGAATACATTCACAAGCTTATCAAAGCCAGTGAAGGGAATTATGACCTGGATGATTATGACAAACAGGTAATCTTAATGGCTTTTGATCCCAATGAACCTGTCCGGAGATAACGAAATGCACCTGATACTTATTAGAGTTTATGGAACGGGAACAGGACCGGAAGCTTGAGCTTATACAAAAATTTTATAATGTTTATAAATTCAATGGATTTAAAAGCATCTCTCTCGATGATTTATGCCGTGAATTCAGCATTTCCAAAAAAACCATTTACCAGTATTTTCGCAATAAGGATGAAGTGATTGAAAATGTTGTTGGGTATTTTATCGACAACATAGCCGCACAGTTCATCGTCGAAGACAATTCAAATCCCTTTGAGGAACTGATTGTATTGTTTCACCGGATAATCGAAAACCCCGAAAACATCACACCGGCATTTTTTCAGTCCCTTTACGGGAAAAACAAGGAATTCAATATTACCATAAACGATTTCTTCTTCAACCTTTTGAAGCAATTGATTTCCGGATCAGTTGAGCACGACTATATCAAAAAGGACATTGATACCAATGCTTTTATTATTGCGCAGTTAAACCTGATATATGCGCTTTATGATTTGAAATATGATCGTAGTCTGGTTCCGAAACTGAGTCCCGGGGCCTTTTTAAATAATGCAATGTACAGCATCCGGGGTATTGCTACTCAGAAAGGTCTTGATTATCTGGATCACAATTGTGATCATCTATCTGTCGAGCCAGTGCTTGAAAAGTGAGGCCTTTAAACGGCTTATAGTTATCTGTTCGTCCATAGGGGGCATGAGTTTCACCATTAATTTACCACCAAAATAGTTTTCCACCCTGGCTATTGCTTCATTATTGACAATATGACTTCTGTTCGCCCTGAAAAATACCTCCGGATCGAGCTGTTCTTCAAGGTTTTCTACCGTCAGGTCAAGAATATGATGTTTGTTTTTAAATGTCACGGCAAACGTAACACGATTTTCGGTGTAAAAATAGGCGATTTCTGAAGTCTGGAGAATATGAAAAGAAGTCGGCCCGGAAATCAAAAATCGTTTTCGGTAGCGCTTCTGGATCTCTTCAATTGAATCGAGCAACTTTGTATAATCCGGCTTCGGTTGTGAAGGGGAAATGATCGTCTCAAATTTAAGGATAGCATGCTCCAGTTCGGTAGATTTAATTGGTTTTAGCAGGTAATCAATGCTGTTCACTTTAAACGCCTGAAGCGCATATTCATCGTACGCCGTAGTAAAGATCACCATACTTTTCACCTCCACAAGGTCAAAAATGGAAAAACAGATATCGTCGGAAAGCTGAACATCCATAAAAATAAGATCCGGCGTATCATGTGTCTTTAACCACTGGACCGTCCCTTCCACATCTTCAAAGATCCCGCATATCTCCCAATCCGAACGCAAATCCCCAATCATCCCGCTCAGCAACCGGGCGTTGTGTTGTTCATCCTCGACAATAATTACACGTATAGCCATAGCATTCCTACAATAATGGCACTTTTACCTCAAATTTATGAATATCCTTTAATATCTCTACTTCATGATCACTGAGCATTTCATACCTTTTAACCAGATTATTCAGCCCGGTCTTGGTCGAATAGGTCGAATTTTTCATCTGAAGGGTGTTTGAAACACATAATAATCCATTTTTGGTGCTAATATCAACCTTTAATGGTTTTTCACTTTTCGCAACATTATGTTTGACTGCATTCTCAAAAAGAAGCTGAAGGGTTAGCGGAGCAATATTTTTGGGTAAATCTTCATTCTGTATGTCAAAGGTCACTTTCAACCCGTCTCCTAACCGCTCTTTATGAAGACCTATATACGAATGCATAAAATCAAGTTCTTCCCTGAGACTGACCAGTTCCCTGTCTTTACATTGTAACACATACCGGTAGACGTCTGTAAAGTTTTCTGTAAATTTCAGGGCAGCATCTTTATTGTAGGTGATCAACGATTTAAGGACACTCAGATTGTTAAAAAGGAAATGTGGATTTAACTGGTTCTGCAACGAATTATAGTCCATACGGAATTTCTCCCGCGCCATCTCTTTTATTTTGTTCTCCCGTGCCATCCATTTTTCGATGAACCGGGTGTATATAAGTGAATTGGCAAACATATAAATGAATAACAATCCGAACATAAGTCCGAAATATATACCTGTGCGTGATGGTATGGTATATTGACCGGGAGTCAAAATATGAAGGGTAGCTGCATGTATCAGATACAGAAGTATTATGCCGGCGATCAACTGAAGTTTTAGCCGTAACTTATACTTTTCAGGTATCGGCAAATATTTTTCCAGGAACCTGTCAAGCAAGATCTGCACTTCACTGGCAAGGTTAAAGGAAACAACAATAATGATGTAATGGATAAGCATTGGCCCCTTTCCTCCCGGATTCTGGACCAATGCATCAATAAGATGTAAAACACCTACAGCAATCAGACTGATGATAAAGATGCGGAGTATAATGTATTTGAACACATAACTCTGCAAACGTCTTGACAATACCGGGGTATTTCCTTTGAACATCGTTATTCTGATATTTTATTCAATTATTGAATATATCAAATTTTATGATCTAATAACCGTCTGAAGTATACAGATTTCCGGTCACTTTTTCCCAGCTTGTCTCCAGAACCTTATATTGGGCAATCGCCTGGATTTGCTGTACTTTTGCCTTAAGCCAGTCAGCCTGTGCATTCAACAGCTCTGTGGTCGTATTCAGCCCCACATCAAAACTTGATCGTGTCTCTCCCAGACTTTCTTCTGCTTCCGAAACATTTTTCTCAGCAATAAGAATGGCCTGGTAAGCTTCCTCGATTTTCACCTTTACACTCAATACCTCCAGGTTGATCATGTCTGTTGTATGATCCAGTTCTGTTTTTTGCTGATCTACCTTCAACTGAGCAGCCTTCTGCTTGTATTTTCCCTGTCCCCACTGATAGATCGGGATGCTGACCTGTGCGGCAATGGTTGGTCTGAAGTTGAACTCTTCATTGAGGTTATCGATATAGGACCCCATGTACTGTACTCCCACTCCAACCTGTGGAAGATAGTCGGCACGTTCCATTTTTTTGTCATATTCTGTCATGCTGACCTGCTTATCCAGGATTTTCAGTTCGTTGCGTTTTGTCTTCGCCATTTCCGGTCCACCGGATAAGTCGATCAATTGTATCTTGTCAGGCGTCAGCGAATCATACTGAATGGAAAATTCGGAAGTAAGCGCTTTCCCCAGAATCTGGTTCAGATTCATCTTCGCCAGGACAAGGCCGTTTTCGGCCTTCATCAGCTGTAATTCCGCTTCATTTTTTTGCACACTTACACGTAGTTTTTCACTGGCAGGTGTCAGCCCTACCTCAAACATGGAGGTCATCTGATCTTCCAGTTCCGACAGCATCTCAATGTATTTGTTTGCCAGATTGATGTTGGCTTCGATCATGGCAACATTCCAGAACGCCTGGTCTGTCTGCTCAATGATGTCCGAATACTGTACATCATACGCCATTTCAGCCATCTCCACCCCTGTCCGGGCCATTTTATTACCTGTACGGATCTTACCTCCGGCATAAATGGGCTGGGTGAGATTCAATCCTCCGTACATCAGCGACAGATTGTCCAGTTCGATCGAGGTACCGGGCATCCAGACATCACTTTGTCCGGAGAAGTCTCCGTTGAGGGCTGCTGCTTCACTTTCGGCGGTTGGCAAAAAGCCCCCCGGCATATCAAATCCGCCAACTCCATGTACATGCATCAGGTTGACCGAGGCGTCCAAAGAAGGAAGATAATTTGTTCTGGCAGCTTTCTGCATTTCCAGAGCTTCCTGCTTTACCAGGTCTGCCTTTCGAAGCTGTTTGTTATATTCAATCGCCTGGCTTCTGCATTCTTCCAGGGTAATCGAATCCTGAGCAAACGTTTCAAACACAACGAATAACACAAGAAAAAATATAACCAGCTTTAATATCAATATTTTCATTTTCATCTTTTTAATCAATTTTATTTCCTCTGTCTGGCTTTTTTGATCGGTGACACGTCTACTTTAAAGAACACCGCGTACATCACCGGCACAATCATCAGTGTTACAATCGTACCGATTAGCAAACCAAAGATGATCGTTACAGCCAGCGACTGGAACATAACATCAAAGATCAGCGGCAACATACCCAGTATGGTAGTAGCCGAAGCCAGTACAACAGGGCGTAACCTGGACTGTGTAGCCAGAACAATGGATTTGATCCTTGTCTTGCCCGAATGCAGGTTGTGATTTATTTCATCGAGCAATACGATCACATTTTTTATCATCATACCGATAAGACCCAAAGCCCCGATCGTACCCACGAACGTGAATACCGCTCCGGTAACGTTAAAGCCAAAGGAGATTCCCATAATGGCGAACGGGAAAATAGTAAAGACAATGATGGCTTGTTTGAAATTATTGAAAAGGGCTATTACGATGATCAACATCAGTCCCAATGCAAGCGGCAGGTTGGCAAACAGATACCCCTGGGATTCCGAACTTCGCTTGCTGGTGCCAAACCACTTCAGCTCATACCCGTCCGGCAACGGCATTTCATTGATCAGGGGTTTTAGTTTTTTCTCCAGATCGCCTGTCAACACACCTTCCACAGGATCACAACCGGCCCGTATAGCACGCTGACCATTATAGCGGTGAACGATGCTGTTATCCCACTTTATACGTACGGTATCCGTAACCTGACCCAAGGGTACACTCGCTCTTTGTTGCATGCCCCAGACAGGGATGCTGGTAAGTTTATCAACATCATGACTGATATTCTCTTTAAGCTTCAGGAATATCGGCTTTTTCGTTATCCCTTCATTCATGATGCCTACTGCCAGACCGTCCGTAGATACCGACAGGGCATTCGCCAGATCACTTCTTGATATGCCCAGCTTACCTGCTTTGTTTATGGAATATTCAGGGGCAAGGGTCATTACAGGATTTTGCCAGTCGTCATTTACATGAACTGCATCCGGTTCATTTCGCATTATTTCTTTTGCTTTTTCTGCCAGCTCCTTCAATACCTCAGGGTCCGGGCCTGTGAATTGAGCTTCGATTTCATAGTCACTTGATACTGGTCCGTAGACCCTCTTGCGAACTTCTGCCCCCGGATAATTTTTATGTATGTACTCAACGATCTTTTTACCTGTAGTGACTGTAGCATCATAGTCTTCGACATCAATTATCAGTTCCCCATAGTTTGATCCTCCGGTAGCCATTGGCCTGAGCAGAGTATATCTGGCAGGAGAACTTCCGGATGATGCCGTTACATTGATGATGTCATCCCAGGATACCAGTTCCCGGCTGATCGCTTCAAGATCCCGTTCAACAACACTGATATCGGTCCCTTTCGGCAGTTTGTATTCAACTACATATTGGTTGTAATTGAGCGCTGACATAAAATCAACATGGACAAACCTGAATGCGTACAGTGAAATGAATAGCAAAACAACACTCAAGCCAAGAAAAACGGTTTTATGTGACAAGGAATATTTGATCATTTCCCTGAAAACCCTGTAAAACTTTGTTTCATAAGGATCAGCATGTTGTTTTTTACGTGATCCGGGAAGTTTTTTCTTATAAAAGAGTGATGCCATGTAGGGCGTCTGGATCATAGCGAATATCCAGCTCAAGAACAGTGAAATAGCCAACACACTGAAAAGCGTCCCCAGATATTCACCCATAACCCCCGGTGATAATCCAAGTGGCATGAAAGCCAGTATGGCAATGATCGTCGCACCTAACAAGGGTATGGCGGTCTGTTTTACGATGTTGGTAAAGGCAAATTTCTGTTTGACCCCGTTTTTAAGGTCAATAAGGATACCATCCGCGATCACAATGGAATTATCGACCAGCATCCCCATAGCCACAATGATAGCAGCAAGCGATACCCTCTGAAGCTGAATGTCGTATAACAACATCCCGATAAACGTTGCCAGGATCGTGAATACCAGCCCGCTGGAAATAAGCAATCCGGAGCGCAATCCCATAGAGATCAACAATACCAGGATCACGATCACAACGGATGCGATAAGGTTGACTACGAATCCGGTAATGGAATCTGCTACGCGTTCAGGTTGTGAGAAGATGCTGTTTACTTCAATACCTACAGGCAGCTTCTTCTGTATTTCAGCCATTTTTTCTTCATAGCGCTCTCCTACGGTAATGACATTTTCGCCACTTTCTATCGAGATCGCCAGACTGATGGCCCGTTCACCGTTGAATTGTAAGGCGTTTTGTTTTGGTGTATAAAACGCTTCTTTAACTTCACAGATATCCCCCAGCCTGAAACTGCCTCCTCCGGGCACATTGATCAGAATATCTTCAATCTCTTCAATGGATGTGAATTTGCTCCCCACACTCAACCGTATCCTTTCCGTATCCGAAATAATACTTCCCGGATTTACCACCTGCCCCTGCTGATAGATTGCCTGAATGATGTACACCGGGTTGATATCGAGAGTGGCCAGTTTTTGGGATGAAAACAGTATTTCTATGGTTTCGGTTTGGGTGCCAAACAGTTCTACTTTTTTGATGCCCTTGACATCCAGCAATTCCCTTTTTATGAAATCCACATATTCATAAAAATCATGGTAAGGATACCCGTCTGCCGTAACAGCGGCAAAAATTCCATACACATCTCCAAAGTCATCCATCACAATGGGCTCATCTGCTCCCTGCGGAAGCTGACCTTTCATATCATTTACCTTTCTCCTCAGATGGTCATACGCCTGGGGCATCTGTTTGGACGGGAACGTCACTTTGAGGTTCACGGTTATGGTTGACAGTCCGGCAATCGACCTGGAACGTATATCTTCAATGTTCTCCAGCTTCTGCAACGCCTTTTCAATCGGATCTGTAACTTCCAGCTCCACCTCATGTGCCGAGGCTCCCGGATACCGGGTGATCACCAGCGCCGACCGGATGGATATCTCGGCATCTTCCAGTTTCCCCAGCCGGGAATACGAGAATATGCCCCCAAAAACAATCGCTACTAAAACGGTATTTAGCAGCACTTTCTTCGATAAAATTTTATTCAGCATTACAGCAATCCTCCTACATTCGTTTTCGATGGTTCCTTAACCGGTTGTACTCTCTGGCCTTCCTGCAGATAATGCACACCCGCAGAAATAATGGAATCTCCTGCTTTCAATCCTTCTGAAACAGTGAACAGCCCGTCAGATTGCAGGGATGAGATCGTAACTTTTTGTTTTTTAACCGTACTGTCTGACGAAGAATAGATCCACACACAAGTCTCGCCCCCATCCCTGAATACTGCCCCGGATGGAATGGTTATCCCTCCACCAGGCTGGCTGTAATACATGGATATCTCAGCAGTCATGCCCGGATATACCTGAACATTGTCGTTATCGTTAGCCAGTTTGAACCGTACTTCATACAGGCCGTTGTCACCGGCTTTTTCGGCTATGTTTTCTATTGTGACCGGTGCTTTGTCTATATCCGTACTCGACACATTCAGGTAGAATTCTTTCCCTGAAATAATCCTGGACAGTTGATTTTCAGGCACATAGGTAACTACCTCAAGACTTGACTTGTCAATAATCGATACGATGGACTGTCCGGGTCCAACCGTCTGGTAGTTCTCAACGAATTTTTTATATACATATCCGGATATAGGCGCGGTGAGCCTGGTATCGTTTAACTGGTGCAAAGCATTTTCATATCCGGATTTTGTCAGCAGATACTGCGCTTCAATCTTTTCATAGGTGTTGGCAGGAATCTTTTTCTTATCAAAAAGCTCCTTGTACCGTTCAAACTCACTTTGTATTTGTTTGTAACGGGCTTCCGATGATTCAAACTGAACTCTGTAATCACGGTTATCAATTTCAGCTATGAGGCTTCCTTTTTTCACAAAATCGCCAACATTTAACGGCAATTTGACAAGCGGGCCTCCAACCCTGAAAGAGAGGTCGATCTTGCTTTTTTCCTGGATCTTGCCATTAAAAACGATCCTGGACTTGCGAGCGCCGCTCTCAATCGAATATACTTTCACAAATTTAACCTGATTATCCGTTTGACCGGCATCACTTTTACAGCCATACATAAATAGACTGATCAATAAAAAAACGGGGACTATCCCCAGTGTATTTATTTTCATATTCATGTTGAAAAGATAAAATTTTGCACAAAAATACCCCACCAAAAACCCGGATGTTAAAAAAAGAACGCGAAGTGCTGAAATAGAGGTGTGAAATGAAGATCATGCCTAAAGAAACCACCCCTTTTCCAAAGTTCCCGACTTTGGAAAAGCTCAAACATCAGCCAACGTTTGCTGTTGTGATTTGCTTTCAAACTGATATCTTAGTGAGGAATCTGAATGATTTATTTTCGACAGCTGAAATAGATTCCACAATAAACAAAAAAACACCTGCAATCTAAATCTACAGGTGCTTTAAATCCGGGATAATCCGGTTATTATTTTTTGAAAAGCAGCGGAGCGAATTCATTTAGTGCCCGTCGCCAGGTAAGCCATTCGTGGGCTGTGCCTTGTGACTCGTGGAAGACGATGTTGTCGATGCCATGGGTTTTCAGTTTTTCGACCATTTCTTTTGGATTGCGTTCTTCAGTACCTGTGCTGATGAAGAGGAGGTTCATCTGCTTGTTGAAGGCTTCGGCATCTTTGAAAGCGCCGTTGAAGGCTGTCTCAACGCCTTCATTTTCACGCATGAAGAAACCGCTGAAGGTACCCATCCAGGCAAATTTATCCATATTGCTGAACACAGTCAGACAAGTCTGGAAGCCGCCTCTCGACAGTCCGGCCATGGCCCTGTGTTCTCTGTCGGTATAGGTTCGGAAGGTGTTATCGATATACGGAACAAGGTTTTGTGCAAATACCTCCATCACATTTCCGGAAGCTTTTCGCACATCCGAATTGGTTTTTATATCCCCGCTGGGCATCACCACGATCATGGGTTCGGCCTTTCCGGAGGCTATCAGGTCATCCATGATATTGGCCATATGCCCTTGTACCGACCAACCGTTTTCATCTTCTCCCCATCCGTGAACAAGGTAAAGAACCGGGTATTTCTTGTCAGGATTCGCTTCATATTCGGCAGGCACATACACATTGATGTGACGTTCCAATCCGTTGATCTCTGACCAGTAATGGATCGATCGGATGTGGCCGTGTGGGATATCCTTGTTAAATCTGTAATAGTCACCTTCCGGTCCTTCCGGAATCTCTATACCAGCGGATTCCCAGTTGCTGCCAAAATAAGCTTCGCTGTTCCGGTCCATCACAGCAACACCATCGATGAGAATGGCATAATAGTGAAAACCTACCACCTGAGGATCGGAAACACATGTCCATATACCACTGGTATCTTTGGTCATGTCGTATTTTTTATTGAACAGATCCAGCTGTACTTTCTGAGCTGTTGGAGCCAGTACTTTGAATATTGCCTGCCGTGTTTCGGCATTTACCGCAGGAAAGGGGGCTAAAAAGGTGTTGGTAGAAGCAGGCTTGTAGCCTTCAGGCACGGAGGCTTCGTCCATGCCGGGTTGTACACCGGCGAATTGTGCCGATGCCATGCTGCAAAAAACAATCGCAGTTAATAGTAAAAGCGTTTTTTTCATGATCAAGTTTTTTTGAACGTGTGACAAATTATGGGTGCTGTAATTTAAACAAAACCCGGAATCGGATCCGGGTTTTGTTTTATGCTTTTAAGATAACAGGATGTTACCTGACTATTTTCCTTCTTCAACAATTTTGTTAACAGCATTTCCAAGGAAAATATACCATGCACCACCGTCGATGATACATTCGTTTTGTCCCCAGAAGAAAGGCCAGTCATCTTTATTTTCCAGATAATCCGGATCCAGTTTGATCAGCCCCGGAATCACTCCACCGGCAATGGTCGTAAAATCAGCCCTGTTGTTTCCGTAGGCAACTTTCTTCGTTTTGGTTCCTACAGCGTTGATAAACGACAGGTTTGAATACGGGTGGCATCCGAAGAGAAAGCCAAGTCCTTTGTAAATATTTTCTGTACCTATTATTTCAGGATACGCCAGATGTGCATAGTAATGCGCTATGGACCAGTTAATTATACTTGAAGTACCTCCCCAACCTTTTCTTTTCGACATAGGCACACTATAGGGATTGTCATTGTCAAGACTCAGGTTGCTCTCCTTGTATTTGATAACATACTCCTTGAGTTTTTTCTTATATTTTTCATCCATGTGCGGCAATGCTTTCAGCGCAGTGCTCATGCTTCTGTCTGCCATAAACATGAAGAACATTTCGTTGTTTCCGCTGGTAGATTCATCCAGCATAGGCCATATGCCCTTCAGATATCTGTCCAGGTATTGTTTTTCTTTTG
>JBNKDZ010000228.1:0-4344 GCA_050288525.1 Cyclobacteriaceae bacterium | reverse complement strand
GTCGGTTGTTTCAGGATGAACACAATATCCATATTTTAAAATATTTTCTCCAACAGTTTTCCTTACGGCCCATTGCTGTCGTCCTTTTTCGGATTCTGTAAAAAGTCCGGTCTCCTGGGACAATTTCCTCAATGCCATGATAACATATCCGGGTGTATTGTTCCTCGGACAACGGGTTCTGCATGACATGCACTGACCGCAATACCAGATCTCTTCCCCTTTAAGCAACTCCTCAATGACAGCATCATCCTGTTCCTGAACCCTGCTAATAATAATCCTTGGATCATACCTGTAAAATGCTGCCGCAGGACATACCGCCGTACAAATCCCACAATTCATACAGGCATTCAATCCTTCTCTGTATCGCACATCCTGCTTTAAACGATCAATTATTGAAGCCATTTCAACAAATAAAACAAGGTTAAACTCTATTTACTCTATTTATTCTACTAACTTAATAGATTATTAAAAATTATCAAAACCAAATAGTACAATTTTATCAATAGAGAGAAGGAGGTGCACTTCCATGAGCCTTGGGACTAAATCAAACTACGGTACCAGGACACCACACATACCAACATAAACCATTCATTACAAGATACTTGATCACAACACTTTGTAAACTAACTTTCAACTTTCACACTTTCAACTTTCACACTTTTAACTTTCACACTTTTAACTTTCACACTTTCAACTTTCAACTTTCAACTTTCACACTTTCAACTTTCAACTTTCACACTTTTAACTTTCCACTGTCTGTTAACCCGAAATCGTCAATAGAAATTTACCACAAGACCAACTTTATTGCACATCAAGCACTTCCTCGATTTTACTTTTTTTATTGGAGTATTCTTTTCAATAATCGTACACTTAATATGTTTCCTGATACGAAAAGACATTTTTAATAAATAATGGCACACAAATTGTGTTGAGAAATACAATTCCAACTTAAAACCTTTACCAGCATGAAAGCTATTCTTTACACAATGACAATTTCAATGTTGTTTTGTTCATTTACTCTTGATAATAAAACCAAGACATCAATGGACATCATAAATGGAGGTACACTTCAGACAATTATAGAATCAGGCAAATCAGAAGAAGATATTTTTGTCCGGCTAGGCGACTGGATCATGATCAATTTCAATGAAATGGACTCTCAGATAAACTATATTGATTCGACAAATCATGTATATAAAGGAAAAGGGAACGCTGTCCTTTTTGTTAATTTGTTAATAGTAAAAGAAGCTAAAAATGTTTTCTTTGATTACACATTTGAGATTAAGGACAACCGTATACGTTATACGATGAAGGATATGTATTATTATCAAAGTAATGAATACCTTGAATGTCAACGATGCTATTTAAGTGAATCTTATCTTATAAATCTGATTTCAAAGGATGTTTACAAACGAGGATACATCAGATCCATTTCCGATTTTATTGAAGGTAAAAATACAACCTGGTAAAAAACAACATTTCACAGAGTCATTTTATATCCATCAAACCCAGGTCCATTGAAATCACATATGTTTCTGTCGGGTTCAGGCAAGTATTCAATGGTCGTCGACAAATATTGGACTTCTCTGAAGTCAGTTTGGAGTCAAAAACCACTTTATGCTTTTACTTATTTTCTACTCTATTATGAAGGAATAATGTGGGATTTATCACAAATTGATGAAGATTCCTTCGTTACAAAGCATATTCCAAATATCACCTTTTCAGGTATTTGATTCCTAATTTTTCACTTTTAACTTTTAACTTTTAACTATAAAAAAAGGCTGTCTTGTTAAAACAGCCTTTTTAGGATAAATAAATACTAAAAAAAAAATTATTTATTCATATCGTTTCCTGTCAGATTCACATTATTATCCAATTCAGTCTGAGGGAAAGGATAATACATGGCTTTTTCTGTCCAACCCAGATCTTTTAGTGGTTGGAGCCAGGTTTCATCAGCCATCCCCCATCTTAAAAGGTCAAAGTAGCGTACATATTCACCGCATAATTCCACAAATCGTTCATGCTGAATTACATTTTTGACGCTATTCATAGGTACATTGTTTATGGTTGTATCCTTGGCCAGCAATCCATCAACATCCGGTATTTTTCCGGGGGCGCTTTGATACCACAAATGTGCTTGTTCTGTTGGAACGACATTATTAGCCCTGTTTCGTACCATATCAATATAATCCTTGGCATCTTCACTATTTCCAGCTTCATTCAGACATTCTGCATACATCAGTAAAACATCTGAATAACGGAGTAACCTGTCATTGATATCATTGTCGATATCGGGAACCTGATAATCTCTGCAATATTTCCTTGTTCCGAGAAGATCTTTGTCTGTAGCAAGATGATCCATCCAGTAATCCCAATCAGTCAAATTACCGTCTGCCTCCGTATAATTTGCTCCTCCTTCACACCAAAGTGTCATATATTTGCGTGGGTCACCACTTTCAAATTCTTTCAACGCTTTTTGATTTGGTGCCAGGTTCCACCATGAACCTCCTGTTCCGTCAAACATACCAATTTCCTGCCATCTCCAGGAGACTGACAAGTCACCACCCAACCAATCCGGACCATTAACCATCTGGATTTCAAAGAGTGATTCTTTGTTATTTTCAGCATTATCAAGGAAGTTATCCCTGAAATTATCCATCAAATCATATTCTTTACTATCAATAATCTTCCACAATTCAGCTTCAGCTTTGGCAAATTCAGCCTGTTGACCTTTTTCAAGGATGGGGCGATATAAATAAGCACGCGCAAGATATCCCTGAGCTGCTCCTTTAGTTGCTCTTCCGATATTATCCGGATTATCATACAATTCACTTCGTACAGGAAGAAGATCTGCTGCTTTTTTAAAATCATCAACAATCAACGTGTAGATCTCTCCCGGGTTTGCATTTGTTGGATAATAATCCTCACTGCTTTTTACAGGTTCAGTAATCAGTGGCACTGTTTCCCCGTACAATAATCCGAGGTGCAGATAATGAATTCCTCTGAGAAAATGTGCTTCTCCAAGAATACGGTTTTTATCTGAATCCTCG
Source organism: Cyclobacteriaceae bacterium (assembly GCA_050288525.1). Lineage (GTDB taxonomy): Bacteria > Bacteroidota > Bacteroidia > Cytophagales > Cyclobacteriaceae > JBNKDZ01. The sequence continues at coordinate 1,294 of JBNKDZ010000228.1, read as the reverse complement.
ATAGGGTCTTCGAATGCATTGATACGATCAATAGCTATGTTTGCTGCATATACCCCATTAAACAAATCCTTCCAGGATGCTGTAATCTCACCGTTGTTAGAAGGTGTATTGTAGGTGTCCATATACATCGGCTGCCACTTAAATGTATGATCGAAATCATCACCCGGAGCAAGCAGATTGAAATAAAAACAACGTGCATACGTTCCCTGTACCCTGCCTACCAATGCCTGATAAGCAGGAATAAGTGAAGCCTCCAGTTGCTGAACATTAGAATAGTAGGTTGAAATACCTAATTCCTTGGGGTTATTTAAGTCCATTTCAGGTTTACAACCAGCAATACCAATTATAAGCCCTAATAATATGATATATCTGTTTTTTGACAATTTCATAACGTAGGATTTTATGTGTTAATAATTTAATTAGAATGATACCTGAAGCCCGACAAAGTATTCTTTCGAATTCGGGAATGTGATTCCCCACGGGAACATAGAATCAATACCTCTGTTCAGGTTGTAACGGCCATTGCTTACACCATTATCAGAGGCAACTTCAGGATCAAAACCTGAATAATTGGTAAATGTCAACAGGTTCTTTCCACCAACATACACGCGCATTTTGCTTATTTTAAACTTCTCTAAAAATGAATCCGGAAGTGAATAACCCAACGTCAGGTATTTAAGTCTCAGGTATGAACCATCTTCAATGTAACGATCTGATGCCCTTAGGTTTTGATTCGGGTCACCAAGTACCGCTCTTGGCATATCGGTGTCTGTATTTTTCGGGTATACTGTAGTAACTCCTGAAACAGGATTGACAAATACCAGTTCTTCTGCCCTGTAACGATCAAGCGTACTGGCAAAATCATTATAGTAGTGATACATGCCTTCTCCCCAGTATTTACTGTTATTGTAGATGTCATTACCATATGTACCTTGCCATGTCATAGCGAAATCCACTGTACCATGATCTGTATCGTAGCTTGCGTTAAATACAAATCCATAATTGAAATCTGGTATCGGATTACCAATAAAGGTTTTGTCTTCTGCAGTCAGTGTGCCACTATTATCTCTATCGACAAACCGTACATCTCCCAATTCAGCATTCGGCGCAAATGCAGCATCTTCATCAAGCTGTGCCTGGGTTTTGTAAAGACCATTTGTCTCATATCCCCAGAATTGTCCTATAGAGCTGCCTACTGCAGTCCTGGTGACGTTATCACCACTAGGATTAACATTACCTGCAAAAATCTCATTGCTGTTACCCAGACCCAACACCTCATTTTTAATGGTCGTAA
>JBNKDZ010000227.1:0-2985 GCA_050288525.1 Cyclobacteriaceae bacterium | reverse complement strand
AAGATTTTGGTTGATTGTGGCATGTTCCAGGGATTAAAGGAACTGCGATTGCTAAACTGGGATACGTTTCCGGTTAATCCGGAAGAAATTGATGCAGTAGTGATCACACATGCCCATATCGATCATACCGGATACCTGCCTAAACTGGTGAAGGAAGGGTTTCAGGGGCCTGTGTATTGTACGGAAGCTACTGAAGAACTAATGAAAATATTATTGTTGGATTCGGGTAAGCTTCAGGAAGAAGAAGCCGAATGGGCAAAGAAGAAGGGATATTCCAAACACGAGAATCCCGTGGCTCTTTACGGTGTTAAAGATGCTGAGGCTGTATTTCCATTGATCAAGACCTGTAGTTACGACTCTGAACTGAGTATTCATCCAAAAGTATCTGTGAAATTCAGGGTCGCCGGTCATATTTTGGGGGCTTCGACGGTTGAATTGACGCTGCAAGGCGATAATCAGACTAAAAAACTGGTCTTTAGCGGTGACCTTGGACGTAATGAAGATCCGATGTTGTATCCGCCTGAGCCTGTGAAAGAAGCAGATATCCTTTTTATGGAATCAACCTATGGAGATCGCGATAATCGTGTTGACGATCCTATGGAAGAATTTGCCCAGGTAATAAACAGGGCAATGGACAGGGGAGGTGTGTTGCTCATTCCTTCGTTTGCGGTTGGGCGTACACAGTTGTTGCTGTACTACATGAAAACCCTTATGGAAAATAACCGGATACCTAGTGTGCCGGTTTATGTAGATAGCCCGATGGCCATAAGTGTTACAGCACTCCATAAAAGATTCTTTGATTATCATAAACTTGATGAATTCGATCTGACAAATCATCATGCGGTATTTGATTATAAAAACATTGAGTATAAAAGAAGCCAGGAAGAGTCTATTCAGTTGAATTTTATTAAAAGAGATGCGATTATTATTTCTGCCAGCGGTATGTGTACAGGAGGTAGGATTGTGCATCATCTCTACAACCGGCTTCAGAATGAGAACGATACGGTGATGTTTGTTGGATATCAGGCCGAAGGTACCCGTGGAAGGAAAATCCTTGACGGGGAAGATAAAATGAAAATGTTTGGCTATGAAGTGCCGGTTTTGTGTAATATCGAACGTATTGAAGGATTATCAGCCCATGCTGACCGCACCGAATTGCTTGATTGGCTTAAAAACTTTACAGATAGTCCGAAAATGACCTACATCGTTCATGGAGAACAAAGTTCATCTGAAAATTTTGCCAAAACAATAGAAGATGAGTTTGGGTGGAATGTGGAAGTGGCAAAATATAAAGAAACCGTAGATCTTTTTCGAGGAATCTAACTCAGGACAGGGTGTGTCCGGATTATTGCTGTTAATCCGGACTCATTCTGTTGTTGTGACTTTTTTCCCAATTGAGAATGCTTTTCGTATTTTTAGTAATTTGGCAAGATGATAGGCCATAAACATCAAAGGAATGCTGGAGGTGATCGGAGCCAGTTTCTCGTCTACATCTTTTTCTTCATAATAAAACACATGTGCCCCTGCTTTTTCAACCTGATCAAACAGGATGTTGGTGCGTCGGTAAGATGGACCTGTTGTTTTTAATACAATTATTACACTATTCTTGGCTGTTTCTTTCGGCCCGTGATCGTATTGTGCTACCGACATGCCGGTAAACGGATAGGTGGTGCTTTCACTCATGATCAATGAAGAATGGTGTACTGTAGCCATATCCGGTCCGTTGCCTATGATAAATGCGCCCTTGTACTGACCTTTAAAAATAAGCTCATATATCTGGCTGGCAGTTTCGCTTCCCCACTTTTCATAATCTGCCATTTTTTCCCTTATAACCTTTATCGCCGGAAGCGGATCGATGCCATGTCCGTTATAGAGCGTAATGAGCGTATTAATATACGTTTTGGTAGAAGAATATGATTCTTTGCCAGCCAGAAGCGGAAATACCCTGTCTAGTTTTGTGGAAACACAAAGCGGACTTTTAAGCTCGTTTGTTATGGCGATATACTTTTGAAATAATTCTTTGCACTTAATTACCTCACTGCTCTTGCCAGATTGGGAAATCAATACACCCATTGGAAGGACTGTTTTTTGAGAAAAGTACGTTAAATATTCCGATGCCATATAGGATTGAAGAGGTATGCCTAAATATTGAAGCGCTTTCGTTGCGAAATACGAAGACCCCATACCTATATACGGAACATCCTGAGGTAGAGAAATATTCTGGGTTGAATAATAAACTTTTTCAGCCTTTTCAGGTATTTCCATTATTTCTTCGAACATTGGCATGGCTCTAATTTTAGTTATTCGTGATTAATTTTGTTGCTATTGAGAAAGAATTGATTGTAAAATAAGATTTTTGTGTTTATTGTTAAAGATGCATGGAGATTATTTTAATAATTATATAAATAAAGAAATGAATAACACATACAAATGGCTTGAATTAGCCAGGCAACTACAATCTATCGCCCAAGCAGGTTTGTCATATACTGAAAATTCATACGATGTTGAACGGTACGAACAATTAATGGAGATAAGCAGGGATCTTGTGGCGGATTTCACTGGAAAAGAAAAGGATTTTTTAAACGACTTGTTTTTTAAAGAAGAAGGATATTTTACACCAAAAGTAGATATCAGAGCCGTAGTCATGCGTGATGATGCCATCCTGATGGTTAAGGAAAAAAATGACGGAAAATGGTCACTTCCGGGAGGGTGGGCAGATGTTGGATATTCTCCTGCGGAAGTAGCTGAGAAGGAAGTGCTGGAGGAAAGCGGTATAGAAGCTAAAGCAGAAAGGCTTCTGGCGGTGTTTGATAAAAAGAAACACCCACATCCGGAAGAATTTCATTATGTGTATAAGATGTTTTTTTTATGCAGGGAATCAGGAGGGACGTTTAAACCAAATACCGAAACCAGTGATATGGGCTTTTTTATACTGAATGAATTACCTCCTCTGTCAGAAGGCAGAAATACTCTTTCACAGATTCG
>JBNKDZ010000226.1:0-4444 GCA_050288525.1 Cyclobacteriaceae bacterium | reverse complement strand
TAAAAAAGACGGGGTCTGGCTCGTCGGAGGAATTCTGCTCACAATCCTGATTTGTGACCAGTTCACCTTCAGTTTTATGAAACCATTTTTCGCCCGCCCGAGACCATGCCACTCCCCGGAAATCGGACACCTTGTCCATGTTGTGAAAAAATGTGGGGGTCAATATGGATTTGCGTCCGGACACGCTTCAAATTCTTTTGGGATAGCAATGTATATCTGGATGACCTTCAGGAATATATGGCCTTCATTTAAAGTGATTTTTATATGGGCTGCTGCTGTAGCATTTAGCCGGATCATGGTAGGTGTCCACTACCCGGGAGACCTCCTCACCGGAGCTGTACTTGGAATTATTTTCGGCTATCTGGTATTCCGGTTAACCACCTGGCTCTATCACAAAAAGAATAATACAGATCTTATAAAAAATTAAGTCTCCCCATCAAAGCATCTTTATACGATGCCCCTATCGGGATATATTTCTGCTGTATAACAATGGAGTTATCTTCCAATGATTCGATCTTGTCAAGGTTGACAATAAACGAACGATGCGTCCGGACAAATACATTTTCAGGGAGCCTGTTCTCAATACCTTTCATCGTAAAGTGAACGATATGTTTTCTGCTGTCGGTTTGTATTATGACATAGTCGGATAATGCTTCAACATACAAAATATCATTAAAGGGTATACGCACAAGCCGGGATTCAGACCTGACATACAATTCCTTTCGCTTTTCAGTCTTTTCCCTGTTAAGGTCAATATTGCCCTTGGCCTTTTGAACCGCCCGTAAAAATCTTGAGTACTCAACGGGTTTAACCAGGTAATCCGTCACACTTTTTTCAAAGGCTTCAACCGCATACTTTTGTTCGGAAGTGATGAGAATGATCTGATAATCCTTCTCCAGTGTTTTTATAAAATCCATGCCTGTCATTTCCGGCATCTGAATGTCAAGCAATATAATATCGACATGCTCTTCGTTGATGTACTGAGAAGCATCAATGGCATTTTCAAAATCTTCTGATAAGGTTAAAAAATTTGTTTTTTTAACAAAATGAGATATAACCTGCCTGGAAAGCATATCATCATCAACCACAATACAATTCAATCTCATTGGTTACCCACTTAAAATTTCCGTTACAATTTATTCTCAGATATGGTTTGCAAAAATATACTGCTATAACAAAAAGATATTTCTTTTGATCAATAATATTCGATAATTTGCAGCCGTATTTAATCACATCCATTTCACAAAAATAATGGCAATTGTGACAAAAAAAACCAGATGTAGGTTTATTTAACAAAAAAGAAATTAAGAATGCAGGAAGACAGTTATAAGCACAAAGGAATGAGAAGAAATCTTGTTAAAGCTCTGATTACAAAAGGCATACAAGACGAAGATGTGCTTAATGCAATTCAGACAGTTCCCCGTCACTTCTTTTTTGAAAAAGCGTTTCTCGAACATGCATATCAGGACAAGGCATTCCCGATCGGTGAAGGTCAGACGATTTCTCAGCCGTATACGGTTGCCTTCCAGACCGAACTGTTAAATATCCGGCCGGGAGATAAGGTTCTGGAGATAGGGACCGGATCCGGATATCAGTGTTGTATTCTGCTTGAATTGAAAGCAAAGGTCTTTACGGTTGAATACAACGAGGTCCTTTACAATAACGCAAAGATGATGCTGGGCTCCATGGGATATAAACCTCATTTCAAACTGGGTGACGGTTCTGAAGGGTGGAAAACATTTGCCCCCTTCGACAGGATCATCGTAACAGCCGGCGCTCCCGATATTCCGGAGTCTCTGGTAGACCAGCTCTCCAATAATGGCATCCTGGTGATCCCTGTAGGCGACTCAGAACAACAGGAAATGATCCGGCTCATCAAAGACAACAATGGAAATATAAAAGTGGAAAAACACGATTATTTCAGGTTTGTCCCTTTAGTCGGAAAATATGGCTGGAGAAATAACTAAAAACAGAGTAACATGTCCGGAATTGCAAAAACAGCAAGTGAATCACTCGTGATAAAAAACGAACTCCTTCTTCCCAACGACACCAATCAGTTAAATAAACTAATGGGGGCACGTCTGATGCACTGGATGGATATTGCTGCCGGGATTTCTTCCCAAAAACATTCCGGTACCACTACCGTAACCGCCTCCGTGGATAACATTTCATTCAGACATCCAATAGATATCGGGTGCGTGGTACACTTGTCTGCTAAAGTTACCAGGGCTTTCAGGACATCTATGGAAGTGTATATCACTGTGATGGCCGAAGACATTCTCAATAAGAAAAAATTTCTTAGTAATACAGCTTTTTTTACATTTGTAGCACTGGACAAAAAAGGAAATCCAGTACAGGTGCCTGAAGTGATCCCGGAGACACAGGAAGAGATTGAATTGTATAACGGTGCTCTCCGGCGAAGAGAATTAAGACTTGTCATGGCAGGGCGGATGGAATTGAAAGATACAACAGAATTAAAAAATTTTCTCGAAGATGGAAATTTCAAATAATACAGGCTTTTTAAAGAATTTTTATACAGAAGATCTTTTCATAGTTCATGAGAAAGCCCCAACAACCAACGAAACCAAAAAAATTATGGATAAGCCAGCATCTGATATTAAAATAAAGGGTGAAAATAAAAAAGGTGTATTAATATTGATCGATGAGCCGGAACATCATTTCTTATCTGAAAAGGACATGGATTTTCTTGAAAAAATCCTCAAAAACGGACTTGATATGGGATTTGATGATGTCGGACTGGTAAATTTACACAAAATAAACGACCGGAAAGCTGTAATGGAAATCGCTCATAAGTATATGATTGGTTTTGGTATTCCGGATAATATACTGGAAGATCCGGGACCCGGCTTATACCACCTGTTTAAAAGAGATGAGAATACTTTTTTACTGGCAGACAAACTCCAGGATATTATGGCTAATATCGACAAAAAAAAGGCCCTTTGGTCAAATCTGAAACAAATGTTTAACATAAAGTAATGAAGGCAAAATCAATAAAGAGGATAACAATTAAAATTGGTTCCAATGTATTAACAAATCCCGACGGCCTTCCAAATAATCAAATAATACAACAGATAACCACCCAGGTCCATGAATTGAAGAAAAAGGGCATCCAGGTTATTCTTGTCTCTTCCGGAGCTGTGGCTGCCGGCAGAAGTATATTTAAAACATCTAAAAAACTTGACACGGTAGCGGAACGGCAACTCCTCTCCTCCCTGGGGCAGGTCAGGCTTATCCAGACCTATACCGAAATGTTCAACCAGTATAACCTGCTATGTGCTCAGGTACTGGTAACAAAACAGGATTTCCGGGAGCGACATCATTACCGCAATATGCAAAACTGCCTTGAAGCGCTTCTGAATAACGACATCGTGCCGGTGATCAATGAAAATGATGTCATATCTGTTACAGAACTGATGTTTACAGATAACGATGAACTTGCCGGTCTGGTAAGTGCAATGATGAATGTGGATACGTTGTACATCCTTACCAACGTCAATGGTATTTACAATGGTAATCCTGATGATTCCGGCTCACATCTTATTGAAGTTTATGATAAAAAAATATTCCAGCCTCAGCATATTGCTTCAACAAGCAAATCGCAGTTTGGTCGTGGAGGTATCATAACAAAAACACACACGGCCCTAAAAATTGCCGGTATGGGCATTCCTGTTATCATTGCCAACGGCAACCATGAAGATATCATCCTTAAGATACTAAACGATGAGAAGCATGGCACCTACTTCCCTCCTCAGAAAACTGCTTCTGCCTTAAAAAAATGGATCGCACATTCGAAGGAAAATGCCAAAGGGGAAGTGGTGATAAACAAGGGCGCCAAAGAGTCTCTGTTATCCGAAATGGCCGTAAGCCTGCTTCCTGTCGGGATCATTAAGGTCAGCGGAGACTTCAAGAGAGGCGATATCATTAAAGTTCTGGATGATAACGGTCAGGAAATCGGGCTGGGGATCGCCCGTTATAACCTTAAAAAAGCCGAATCCGTAACAGGTTTAAAGAATCAGAAACCATTAATTCATTACGATCACTTATATTTGCATTGAAAATAACTAAAGAACAGTTTACCAAATGAGTTTAGATAACACCTTTAAAGCCGTAGTAAAAGCAAGCAGACAGCTGGCTCTGATAGAAGAAAGCCGTATAAACAAGCTGTTGGAAGATCTTGCTGAAGCTGCTATTCAGAACACTTCGCTTATTTTAGCAGAAAACAAAAAAGACCTTGACAGGATGCCGGAATCCGATCCTAAATACGACCGGTTGAAACTCACCGAGCAACGGATCAAAGATATAGCCGGTGATCTCGTAAATGTCTCAAAATTGCCGAATCCGCTTGGGAAGACTCTTACCGAACGAACGCTGGCCAATGGTCTTCAATTAAAAAAAACAAGTGTTCCGCTGGGTGTTGTCGGCA
>JBNKDZ010000225.1:0-2930 GCA_050288525.1 Cyclobacteriaceae bacterium | reverse complement strand
TTTTAGCAACAAGATTCAGGGAATCCCTATTGACGATTCTGCTTCTTATTTCAGTAAGAAAACCTTCGTCCCGCAATGGATATTTTTTAAACAGATATTCTGCTACCACTGCGCCAAGGATGGCATCACCCAGGTATTCCAATCGTTCGTTGGATTCCCTGAATCCTTTTTTATTTTGCTTGGCAATAGACCTGTGTTGTGTTGACAACTTATAGATTTCAAAATTCATCGGTCGTATCCCTGTAAGGGTTCGAACCGCCCTTATAAGTTTTCGATCTTTTCTCGAAATCAGAAAGTTGATATTGTAAATCCTTTTTAAAAAAGGATACACGATTAGTCTATTTTACCAAAAATAACTGATACGTTATGACCTCCAAAACCAAAAGTATTACTCAATGCTTTACGTATTTCTCTGCTTTGAGCCTTATTAAAGGTAAAATTTAGTTTATTGTCGACCTGATCATCATCTGTAAAATGGTTGATCGTCGGAGGTACCAACTGATGTTTAATCGCAAGAATTGAAGCAACTGATTCAGCAGCTCCTGCTGCTCCAAGCAAATGACCGGTCATCGACTTTGTCGAACTGATATTTAACTTGTAGGCGTGTTCGCCGAATACATCATTAATTGCTTTAGCTTCGCTTATATCACCAAGAGGTGTTGCTGTTCCGTGGACATTGATATAATCAATATCCTCAGGTTTAAGATTGGCGTCGCGCAGGGCATTTAACATCACTTTATTGGCTCCCAAACCATCTGGATGTGGAGCAGTTATATGATGTGCATCGGCAGATAATCCACCTCCGAGTACTTCAGCATAGATCTTTGCTCCACGGGCTTTGGCGTGCTCATATTCTTCAAGAACAAGTGTAGCAGCACCTTCACCAAGCACAAATCCATCCCGATCCTTATCAAAAGGTCTTGATGCTGTTTTCGGATCGTCATTTCTTTCCGACAATGCGCGTAATGCATTAAATCCACCAATTCCGGATTCAACCACAGCCGCTTCAGATCCTCCTGTAATCATTACATCGACAATACCCAGCCGAATATAATTGAAGGATTCTACCAACGCATTTGTAGCAGAGGCACATGCCGAAACAGTGGCAAAATTTGGTCCTCTGAATCCGTATTTAATGGAAATATAACCTGCACTGATATCCGGGATCATTTTAGGGATGAAGAAGGGATTGAACCTTGGGGTTCCATCACCTTTCGCAAAAGTAGATACTTCATCCTGAAATGCTTTCAGACCTCCTATGCCGGATCCCCAGATTACACCTGCCTTATCAGGATCGAATTTGCCTATTTCCAGGCCTGAATCCTTAAAAGCTTCCTCTGAAGTAACCATTGCATAGACAGTGCAATTATCAATCTTTCGTAGTTCTTTTCTGTCTAAAAAATTAGTTGGGTCGAAGTTCTTTAATTCACAAGCAAATTTTGTTCTGAACTTCTCTGCATCAAATTTCGTGATTGGAGCAGCACCACTAACACCATTTTTCAAACCGTCCCAGTATTCTTCGACAGTATTACCAATTGGTGTTAGTGCTCCCAGCCCCGTTACTACAACTCTTTTTAAATTCATATAAGAATTTTAGAAAAAAGACATTAATTTTTTACGTTTTCCTCAAGATAGGAGATGGCCTGGCCTACAGTGGCAATGTTTTCGGCCTGGTCGTCAGGAATTGAAATATTAAATTCCTTTTCAAATTCCATTATCAACTCAACAGTATCAAGAGAGTCTGCTCCAAGGTCATTAGTGAAACTAGCTTCAGGAGTAACCTCTGATTCCTCTACCCCGAGTTTATCAATAATGATGCTTTTTACTTTTTGTGCAATTTCTGACATTTTTTTCTGTAGATTTTGTTAAAACTCAGTGCAAAGAAATACATTTCATATAATAATGTCAAACAATTTTTTTAAAGTTGCTTTTTATTTGATTCCCGCCATAAAAGGTTGATTGAAATCATCTCAGTTTCCGGTTTATTGCAAAAGCCGTATTATTGTATTAATTTCCTTGTTTAAAGGTATTTAAAAGGCTTGACAACTACCTTCCACTGATCGTACATTTGCCGGATGAAAAAAAGTAAATTAATTGCTGATTTTGAATATGACTTCTCCTTATGGGGGATAATTTCCTCCCTGAAAGAGTATAAACTCGCCTGGCACATCAATAAATCCTTCGGAATACGACTGGTAAAAGATGATGATATAAATCTGGAATTTATCAGCAAAGACGACCTGATCATTTCAAATTACACCTACCTTACCGAATACACTGAATTCAGATTGTTAAAAAACAAATCCCCGGAAGGAACCGGAAAAAATGCTTATATCCTCCCCGAACTGGAAAAATTCGATTACCTGATCCTGGTCAAAGGAGATGATACTCTTTTTGAAGACAGAACCTTCAAAAAAAATATCATGGGCATACCAAATATTCAATACCTGCAGAAATTTGAGCCTACTTCCATCAAGTCCAGGGAAAATCTGATTTTTTAATGATTTGAAAGGATCAAGGATTTTTTAATTTCTTGCTAAGTACTCTAATTCCAAACTGTCCTATTCCGGTTTATACGGTGCCACAAGTACCACCTGTTCTTTTTCGACGATCACCTTGCCGGGAGGGAATCCTTTTGGCTTGCGGACGTATTTTCTGGGGGTATAGCTCACGCTGCACAAGGAATTGTTTTTCTGTTTTGAATAATACGCGGCAAGACCTGCTGCTCTTTCGATCACCTGAGCGGGGATATTCCGGCCAGGCTTCAGGCGAACGATCACATGTGCTCCTGGAGCATCTTTTACGTGAAGAAAAAGATCATTCTTGCCTGCCACATGAAAGGTCAGGTAGTCATTTTTGCTACTCCCTTTGCCGACTAATATGTCATATTCCATAAAAACAAATCGCTTGTAAGGCTGATTTTCGGTCTT
>JBNKDZ010000224.1:0-3478 GCA_050288525.1 Cyclobacteriaceae bacterium | reverse complement strand
GGCATTCATATTCGCTCCGTCCATATACACCTGACCGCCATTTTCATGAATGATCTTGCAGATCTCGATGATACTCTCCTCAAAAACACCGTGTGTCGAAGGATATGTCACCATTAAGGCTGCCAGATTCTCTTTGTACGTATTGGCTTTAGACGACAGGTCTTCTATATCAATGTTCCCATTTTCATCACATTGCACGATCACTACCTGCATACCTGCCATTACCGCACTTGCAGGATTTGTGCCGTGTGCGGATGAAGGTATCAATACAATATTACGATGATGTTGTCCTCTTGAAATATGATATTCCCGGATCACCATCAATCCGGCAAACTCTCCCTGAGCACCCGAATTTGGCTGCAAAGATGTAGCCGCAAAGCCGGTAATCTCTGTTAAAAAGCCCTCTAACGCTGTGAACAAAAGATGATACCCTCCCGCCTGTTCCGATGGGGCAAACGGATGTATCGTTGCCAGTTCCGGCCATGTGATGGGCATCATTTCCGATGTGGCATTGAGCTTCATTGTACAGGAACCCAAAGAGATCATTGAGTGAACCATCGAAAGATCTTTGTTTTCCAGACGTTTTATATATCTCAATATCTCATGCTCAGTGTGATATGTATTGAAAACCGGGTGTTGTAAAAATTCCGTTTTTCTCTGAATCGTATCATGCAGGGCTTTTTTTGCCGTACGTTTCAGCTTCTCCAGCTCTCCGGGGTTTACTTCCTTGTTTTTGGCTTCGGCAAAAACAGCTATGATATCTGTCAGATCATCTTCACTAACTGTCTCATCCAATGAAAGGATTACGGTGTTTTTAGTGAAGTAATTGAAATTCAACCACTTTCTCTCTGCGTGTTTGCGTATTTTTTGAATCAGCCCTTCTTCCTTGATCTCAATGCTCAACGTATCAAAGAAATACTGGTTTTTCTGATTATACCCGAGCAACCGAAGGTATTCGTTCAATACTACCGCATATGCATGTATTCTCCCGCTGATCTTCTTCAGTCCTTCCGGCCCATGATACGTGGCATACATCCCCGATAGCACAGCAAGCAAAACCTGTGATGTACAAATATTGGATGTCGCTTTTTCCCGTCGGATATGTTGTTCACGCGTCTGTAACGCCATTCTGAACGCAGGATTTCCTTTCTTGTCGATTGACGCCCCGATGATCCTTCCCGGAATACTTCTTTTATATGCATCACGTGTGGCAAAATAAGCTGCATGAGGTCCCCCAAAACCAGGAGCAACGCCAAACCGCTGTGTTGAGCCAACCACCACATCTGCTCCCATCTCACCCGGAGGGGTAATCATGGTAAGAGCCATAATATCAGCCGCAACCGTCACAAATACTTCATGCTTTTTAGCTTCAGTTATCAGATCCGTATAATCATGTATAGCTCCAACTCTGTCGGGGTATTGCACCAAAACACCGAACAAATCCGGATCCGAAAGGTCTTTCTTATGAATATTTCCGATCTCCAGCCGGATACCTACTGGGGCCGATCTGACTTTTAACACATCAATCGTTTGCTGAAAAACGTTCTCGTCAACAAAAAATACCGGAGCCTTCTTTTTAGTTCCTTTCTTCAATGCTGACATCATAGTCATAGCTTCGGCAGCAGCTGTGGCTTCATCCAATAAAGAAGCATTGGCAATTTCCATTCCTGTGAGATCCGTTATCATGGTCTGGAAGTTCAGCAAAGCCTCAAGCCTTCCCTGGGCAATCTCAGCCTGATACGGTGTATAGGCAGTATACCAACCTGGATTCTCAAGAATATTACGTTGTATCACTGCAGGAAGATGGGTGCCATAGTAGCCGTTCCCAATCAGGGATTTAAACTGTTTGTTTTTTGAGGCCAGATTTCTGAAATGTCCCATAAATTCCGTTTCAGAAAGCGGTTCCGGCAGATTCAGCACATTTCGCTTTCGTATAGATGCAGGTACTGTCTGCCCGATCAATTCATCAATACCTGATACTCCGATTGTAGCAAGCATTTTTTGCAGATCTTTTTCTTTTGCTCCATGATGACGCTGTTCAAATAGCATCTTCGATTGAAAATATTCTTTCATCCCGTTGGTTTAAAATATTTGGCAAAATTATATAAAAAGAAGAATATTAAACAGTCTGTGACAAGGTTCTGATCAAATAAAAAAAACGCTGATCCTTTTTACCAGTTAATTCGGATGCTATTTCCGTTTATTTCTCTTCTGATGCTTCTTTGCTGAAGCTCCTGAATGTGGTTTCGGATTTTTCTTCTTATGAAATGCCCCTTTATAATCCGGATTTTCCCGTCGTTTTATACGGTCAATCTCCATCTCGATCAGCTTGATCTCTTCTTTGTCGGTTTTAACAACCTCCACTTCATCAGGCAATCGCATCTCCGGTATCTCCTGCTTTATCACCTGCTGTATACGGACAATATGCATCTCCTCAGCCTTATTGGCAAATGTTATGGCCGTTCCCTGGTTTTCTGCCCTCCCCGTCCTTCCTATCCTGTGCACATAGTCTTCATATACGACCGGAACATCAAAATTAATAACATGACTGACCAATTCAATATCCAGTCCTCTGGAGGAAACATCTGTACTTACCATTACCCGAACGTTACCTTCTTTAAAATCATTAACGGCATTAATACGACTGTTTTGACCTTTATTGGCATGAATAACACGTACTTCCTCCTCACAACTTCGGGTAAGGTATTTAAACAGGTTATTTGCTGTTTCTTTTTTCTTAACGAATATCAATACACGATCCATCGATGCATCCAATAGCAAATGATGCAACAAATTGATCTTCGTTCTGAAATTCGGTGTTCTGTAAAAATACTGATTGACTGTAGCGGCAGGGGTTGACTCGGGCGTAACCTCAACGCGTTGGGGAAACTCCAGAAATTCATCGGCAATAGCTTTTACCTTTTCGGGAAATGTGGCAGAAAAAAGTAAATTCTGACGCTTTACAGGTATTTTCTCTAAAATTTCCCTCAGTTGAGAAGCAAATCCCATATCCATCATCCTGTCTGCTTCATCCAGCACCAGTGTCTTAATCTCTTTGGTGATTAATGCTCCTGACCGGTACAACTCCAAAAAACGTCCAGGGGTTGCCACAATGATATCCATCCCCTCTTCCAATTGTCCGATCTGCGTTTTTGGTCCGACACCTCCGTACAATGCAATGGAACGTATATCACAATATTTTGCCATCTGATTAAGATGATCATTGATCTGAATAGCCAGTTCCTTTGTAGGTCCGAGGATTAACCCACGCGGAAATTTACCCTGTGCATACTTAATCTTCATAAGCAACGGTAACACATACGCAGCCGTCTTACCTGTACCTGTCTGGGCTATGCCCAGCAGGTCATGCCCCGCCATGATCAATGGTATTGCTTTTTGTTGAATTTCCGTCGGATTCTTGTATCCAAGATCATCAACAGCATTTAATAGTTGTCTGTTAAATTTAAAATCTTTAAAA
>JBNKDZ010000223.1:0-16690 GCA_050288525.1 Cyclobacteriaceae bacterium | reverse complement strand
AATCCTGCTTTGATCAACCTTGAAAAAGGTTCTGCTCAATACGTTTTTAAAGGGGGGGAACCCCAGGTATTGGTGGATGCTAATTTTCCATGGAGGAGTTTTAGCGGTGTGTTTAATATTTCTGTAAATATTGACGATGTCGTATATGAATGGAAACCTATTGTTCATAAAGACAGCCTGAACTTTGAATACCCGTTAAGCACCATTCATCCGGATGATAAATATTTCAGAGGGTATGTTTTGGGGGCAAATCCAATTGAAGGGAGTGATTTTATTACCGAAGGTCCCCAAATGGTTGATATGATATTGCGTGATCCTCCAGGCAGTGAAAGTTTCTCGTATATCGAAAAAGGGTCTACTTTTTCCTATGAAGAATCCTTTTCGATGACTTCTTCAGAGAGCTTTTTTGTTAACAGTCATATTTCTTTAGGCCCGAATTTCGAATCAGGATTAGGTTATTCCACTGAAACTGATGTGGTAGTTGATGTAAATGCCGGTGTCACCACTACGACTTCCAAGAGTGAGGAAGGAAGTTTAATGAAGGAAATAACCATTAATGACCGGTGGGAAACCTCTGCCAGTCCCGAATTGGCAGGACCTCCAAGTGACCTTTTCTTTGGGTCTTCAGTTAACTATGTTGTCAGCCTGGCTGATAACCTGTCAATATTCCCGGTGAATTTTGCCAACAGTAACAACATCCCCACGGCCGGAGCAGAAGCAGGGGAGGATGGTGATAAATATAAAATCGGACTTAACAAATCACTTGTTGCGGCACCTGATGGCAGTCCTACACATTTTATATTTACATCTGATCATATTGAAAATTATCTGATCCCCAATCTTATCAATGTCCGGAATAATCTTTTCATCAATAATTTAAAGTATAGTTCAAAGCTGGATTTCAGCAATCCGCTTTATGGGAGCAACAACGATGATCCTGCGTGGGGAGTACAGAAAACAAGTGACAACCCCATTTCTACCGTGGCAGAAGATTATGATGGTCCAAGTTATACGTTCACACCCGCAAATGAAGAAGATCGTGACCTGATCCGTAAATATAACGAGCAGATCCGACTATGGAAAGCTGCTTTAGAACGTAATGAAATGGAGAAATATTCATCTGAATTGATAAATAATATATCATTTGATGCCGGCCCTACCTATGAACACTCAACAACTACTTCTGTTACAAGTTCATATTCCACTTCATTCGAACTGGATCTTTCAGCAGAAATCTCGGCAACTTTGGGACTTTTTGTTGCAGATGTGGGAGCCAGTGTGGAGCTTGGACTTGCAATGGAACGAAATGTTGGTCATACTACTACAAGCATCTCGACCAATAGTAATACCTTCGGTTATGTTTTACATGATCCTGATCAGGGAGATTACTTCTCTGTTGATGTGAAAGATCCATTGACAGGCACCGGACCGGTGTTTGCTATTAAAGGCGGCAGAAGTATGTGTCCAAATGAGAAAGCATCTCCCCTGAGATATTTCTCGCCTGCCAAGTACACTATTAACGATAGCATTATAAATGTACTCAGTGGTTTAAATGCTCAGGATGACTTTCTTAAAATCCTTGGCCGACAGGAACCAACAGGCAAATATATCCTCAGTGATTTAACCGGTAAACTTGATATTTCAGCTGTGATAACTAAAGTTATTCCTGCAACAGCCAATTTCAGTGTTCCTCAAATTAAAGAACGGCAGTTTAAGAAACGCTTTGAGCTGGATAATGCTGTAAATGAGATCATTAATTTGAATTTAAATCTCAGTGAAAATCCAATGCTTGCATTAGACTTCATGATAAACATGGAAATGCTTAGTTCGTCTGAGGTAAACGAAATATCAAATTATATTGAAACTGATCCTGTCACAGGAGGGAATAAGGTGTATTTATTCTCAGCTTCACAAAGAGATAGTTTTAATAAAGAATACCTGAGGTATAAATACCAGATATATGAATTGTCAGGGGATCTTATTAAAAATATTAAAGAGCTGGATGCTTCGACGGTTCGCAGGGAAGTGCCGGTTGCCAATATATCTCCGGCAACCATTCAAAATGTCCCGGAAGATAATGTTGCGTATTTCACTTTGCAACTTGGGAACAATTCATACACTGATGAGATGATGTGGTATGAAGCACGCATTATTGAGGCTTCAAATCCGGATGGCGCAATTATTCGTATCGATGATAATGATGTGGAAAGGACTTATGAAGTGGCTCCGGGGGAGATCATCAATAAGACGGTAGCCGTGAATATGGGTCGGGATGATATTTACAAATATGATAACCTTCAACTGGTATTTTATTCAAGCTGTGAATATGAGTTCTATACGAATGGTAGATCAATGGACCCTGAAGCAATAGATACAGTTACATTTTCAGTACATTATGTGCCCTCCTGCACGGATGTAGACATTGCAAGACCATCAGATGATTATATTATTAACACAGATGATGAGCATCTGGTAAATGGCGTGAAGCAAACCAAAGTTCCCGTTCTTCTGTCTGGGTATGATGTTAACAATACCATTTTTGACAAGATGTCATTCCAGTTTAAATCAATAGCCAACCCCGACTGGATAGTAACAGACTATTTCCATGTCGTGCCGGAAGAGGATGAATTGGGTATACCAGGTAATTTTACAGCGCTGGAATGGGATCTGTCGGGATATCCGGATGGAGAATATAACATACGGGCCAAAACGTACTGCGGTACAACACCGGATGGAACCGAAATATTTGATCTTTCGGAGGTGTGGACAGGAGTTGTTGACCGAAAAGCACCTCAGGTATTCGGCTCTCCTCAACCTGCTGATGGTATATTGTCTCCTGATGATGATATTATTATTGAGTTTAACGAGGATATTTTTGGTGAAAAGCTGAATATGTTGGAAAACTTCGATATACGGGGTATTCTGAACGGCACCGAACTGAGACATGATGTGAGTGTTGGTTTTGATGATGATGTGGCTCAATTTGTACGTATTCCGGATGGGATTAACCTGAATGGGAAGTCATTTACTATAGAGTTTTGGCTCAAACCTGAAAGAACGAATATTGAGGAATATATTTTGTCCCAATCAACGAATCCTGAAGATGCCCTGATTATTAAAACCAACACAAAAGGTTTCTTTGAATTTCAGGTTGGCCATCAGATACATGAAGAAAAAAATATATCTCTTACTGATATAATTGGTGAATGGCATCATTTTGCTTTCGTCTATGATCATATACGACATGAAGTAATTATTATGATGGATGGAGAACCTATTGGAACAGGTATCTTGAACGTCTCTTACAGTGGTTTTGGAGATATATACCTTGGAAAATCACTTGTTGGGGAATTAAAGCCATTTAAAGGCAATATTCATGAATTGAGAATATGGGAACGTCCAAGAACCGCCAGTCAGGTGTCTTCCAATCTTTTAATAACCCTGAGCGGTAAAGAAACAGGCCTTGTTGGTTATTGGCCTTTTGATGATGCATATGGAAAATTGGCAACAGAAAAAGTACACAAAAGAAATGCTACTGTCAGCACGTACTGGGATATAACCCCATCCGGATATGCTGCGACATTTAGCAGCAGTAATCGAGGTTTGATTGACCTTGATTTTAGTGATATAGCTTTTAGCCCGGAACAGGATTTTTCAATTGAATTCTGGTTCAAGAGCAGTGATGGAGCTGACAAATGCTTTATTTCAAACGGACACGGAGATGAGAGCGATATGATAACTTATTACCTGTCACCCGAAGCATTATATAATCTGGTTAATGTTCTTCCTCTGGAAGATTCTGTTTCAATGAAATTGAAACCAATGATTAATACGATCTACGCCAGTAAGGAAGATTATTTGAACGATATCGCTTTATATCTGGGAGCAGGAAAAGACGTTCAGTATACGGAACAGGTGTTGAGGTTTGGAAAACACATGCCTACATATTGGAGCATCAATACCGACGCGGAAGGAAATATCCAGGTCAATAACAACGGCAAGCGCATTAAATACAGTGATGAGAAATTCTTCGATAATCAGTGGCATCATTTTGCTCTGGTAGTCCAGCGTGTTGGGAATACCAGGTTATTTATTGACGGACAATTAAAATTATCAGAATCCAGTGCAGAATGGAACGGGTTTGGAGCCGCAAGATTGTTTGTCGGGGCCAGGGGGTTATTTGATCAGAATATAGCAAGTTTCACCTTTGATCAGTATTTCAATGGAAGTATGGATGATATACGATTCTGGAATACAGCACTAAAACAGTCACAGATACAGCGAAACAGCAATATGCGTCTTGATGGCGATGAGCTTGCTCTGGCTGCGTATTTGCCATTCGAATCGTATGAAGACCTGATGGGTGTACCTGTAATAAATGGCTTATTAAATGATATGATCTCAAATAGAGAATCTTTAAGCAATCTGGGGGTGTTTACGCAAAATACCAATGTGCCCAATATTCGTCTTACAAAACCAATCTCAAAAGTAGATTTTACTTTCGTCCCGAGTGCAGATAAAATAGCTTTCGTTATTAACGAGCCTATTGCCAAGATCGAAAACTGTATTCTGGATATTACAGTAAGGAATGTTCAGGACATGTATGGTAATAAAATGAGTTCGCCAGTGACATGGAGTGCTTATGTTGACATGAATCAGGTTAAATGGGGAGAGCAGGAATTTGTGCTTGAGAAGAAGATTTACGACCCTTTAAGCTTTACAGCGACTATTTGGAATTATAGCGGTAAGCAACAAAATTTCTCTATTGAAAATCTTCCTGGTTGGTTAACCGCCTCTCCAGAATCGGGAACAATGGAGCCTCTGACAAAACGGGAAATCAAATTTACTGTTAATGAGGGAATTAACATAGGTGAATATACCCAGAATATACATTTGCAGACAGATTTTGATTTTGATGAAAAACTCATGATCAATCTGAGAGTCTACGAAAATCTGCCTCACGACTGGAATGTTAATTGGGAAGATTTTGAGAATTCCATGAACCTTATCGGTATGATCACGATCAATGATGTTGTTTCTTCAGATCGATTTGATAAAGTGGCAGCGTTTGTGAATGGCGAATGCAGAGGTATGGCTAATCTCCACTATGTTGAAGAATATGATCTGTATGAGGTATTCATGGATATTTATAGTAATAAAGTAACAGGAGAATATGTTGAATTGCATTTGTGGGATGCCAGTCAGGGGCGTGAGTACAGAATGGTACAGGCCGAAGGAATGGTTGAAGCACAAGCTCCGTTTAATGGATTGTATGAATTTATAGATAATACGATTTACGGATCGCCTTCTAATCCTGTAAACCTTGTTGCGAATAAACTGATAATTAAGAAAATTCCTCTTGTTAAAGGTTGGAACTGGACATCTTTTAATATTGAAATGGATCAGTCAAAGCCGTTGACAAAACAGTTTGAAGGTTTGGATTCTGAAGAAGGTGATATGGTTAAAGGACTGACAAGCTATTCCGAATTTAGCTCATATTGGATAGGTACACTTAATTTCCTTGAACCGGAACAAATGTATATGTTTAAAATAGGTAAAAACGATACACTGAAAGTTTCGGGTATTGCAGTCGATCCACTCAGTACGCCATTGGAAATTGTGAAAGGTTGGAACTGGATTGGCTATACTCCACAGGTCAACATTGATATAGAAGATGCTTTTGGTCTTTTTAATCCAAATCATGGCGATCTTGTTAAATCTCAATATGCATTTTCAATGTATGATAATTTGATGGGATGGGTAGGAACACTTGAATTCCTGAGACCTAATGAAGGTTACAAATATAAATATGTGTCGGCAATTGGAGATCCAACATCACAACTGTTGTATTATCCGGTTGAAGGTACGATCCTTAATTCAGGACGGTCCGCGACCACAAGTTATAACCCACCTATAGCTTCTTACAATAGCTATCCTGATTTTATGCCTGTAGTAGCCAGGTTGAATTGTGATGATCATATAAGGATGGAAAATGTACGTATTGAAGCATACGCAGGTAATGAATTACGCGGTCAGGCTATGCCTGTAGGCTTGGAAAATGGCGAATACCTGTATTTCATGAATATTTATGGGAATAAGCCGGGTGACAGTGTCTCTTTTAAATTTATTACACAGAATGAAAACAGTGGTGAAATAGTAGAAACAACCACTTTTAATGCGGCTGTAGCATTGGGAAGTCCAGAATATCCTTTTGAATTAACTGTTAAATCAATTGATGCTTCTGGTTATACCAATTTAAATTACAGCATCTATCCTAATCCAGTTCATAATGAGTTTGTTCTGGAAATAAATGCTATGGCTTCAGAAATAATTAACGTGGAAATCATCGATGTTGTCGGACATACTATAAAAAGTATTGATGGATTGTCCGGCACACATATACATAAAGCAATTGATATTACTTCATTCAAACCAGGGATCTATTTCGTGAAGTTTAATTTGAGGGGAGAGGAAGTATATGAAAAGATCATAAAGAAGTAAAAGTTTAATCAAATACACATTATGGAAATGAAAAGAATAATCTTTAGCCTTCTGACATTTGTTATAGTTTCATATGCAGTGGCAGATATAGCTGATCCGCAGGATCCTGGCACATGGAAAGTGACGGCAAATGAATATCAATATTCAATGACTATTACAACAGCCCTGGTATTTGACATGGAGGAATCCAGAGATGTAACAGATAAAATAGCGGCTTTTGTTGGGAATGATTGCCGGGGTATGGCACAACCTATTACCTATATCCCACAACATGACAGATTTCTGGCTCATGTGCTTGTATATAGTAACATGGTTGAAGGAGAGACTGTGAAATTGTACATGTATGATGCTTCTGAAAATCATCTCGTTGAAGTGGCAGAGACCTTGGTTTTTGCAGCAAACGCAACATACGGAAGTACCAGTGACCCTTATTTGTCAATTACAACTTATGATGTGTCTGTTTCTGTATATGCAGGTGATGATCCTGTCAAGGATGCTGAGGTAGAATTGGATGGATATGGCGACCTGAAAACGGATGAAACAGGTCTGGTTACGTTTAAACATGTTACTCCTGCCAATGAGATTTTATACTCTGTTAAGTCTGATGGGTATGATGAGTATAGGAATAATGTAAGCCTGATTGATCAGGATGTTACGGATTCTGCCAGTCTAACTCTAACAAGGTCGTTTTATGTATGCGATGGGACTGATCCATTGGCTAACGCAAAGATCGTTCTCGATAAATATGGGGTAAGGTTTACAAACCAGAGTGGGGTAGCCAGCTATTCGGATATTTCTCCTTCCGATAGCCTTTACTATAGAGTTTCTCTCGAAAAATATGATGTTTTTACCGACAGTATAAAGGCCGTGCCATTTGGTTCCGAATCCGAAGAAATTGTTCTGAACCTAACGAGGTATAATGTTGATTTTTATGTGCTGGACAGTGGAATGACTGTTAATAATGCGACTGTATCATTAAATGGGTATGAATCATCAGTTACAGATATTGAAGGCCATGTACATTTCGAAAAGGTTTTACCTTCTGACAGTATATATTTTTCGATAACAACGGAAGCCTATGATTTTTATTCCGGAGCAATAGCAGTTCCCGATCAGGATGTTTCTTTTGAAGTTGATATTGATCTGACAGCTTTTGAAGTAGCATTTCAGGTTACCGATGGTAAAAAACCTCTCGGAAATGTAGAGGTGTATATGAAAAATTATGGTAAGAAGTATACCGATGTTTATGGAAATGTAAAGTTTTCATATGTTGTTCTTACAGATAACCAAGAGTATACAGTGTCCGCAGATGGCTATTACTCTGTTTCAAATAGTTTTCCTGTAGTTGATAAGGATATCGTCATTAAGACCACACTTTCAAAAAAAACATATAACCTCTCATTTTATGTATCCGAAGATATGGAAGCACTTCCCGGAGAAGAAGTTACCATAGAAGTGAATAATGAGGATAGAATAATTGATTTTACTTCAACAGTTTTCTCTGATGAGTTTGAAACGAAAGGGAATGACCCATGGGATATTATTGATGATTTGGCTTACCAGGGGCAGTTAGCTGCTAAATCAGGCAAGATTTATGATAATCAGTCATCAAAGTTGATCTTGCATAGCTATACGCGGCATGGGCTCATTTCATTTTTTGTGAAGATATCTTCTGAAGATGATGATTATCTGAGTTTTCTGGTTGATGGCGTAGAAAAAGGGAAGTGGTCTGGTCTGGCGGATTGGAAACAATATTCATTTGAGATTGAATCAGGAGAACATACATTCGAATGGGTATATAAAAAAGATGGTTTAAACTCAGTAGGCGAAGATTGTGCCTGGATCGATTACATTACAATACCCTCTTCTGAATCTGCCTTTTATAAAGCTGAAACCAACGAAGATGGGTTGGCAGAATTTTACGGGGTAAAACCATTTGATAAAATTTACTACTCCATATTATCTGAAGATCATGAGTATGTGTACGATAGCATTGCTCATCTCAATGATAACGAGGAATTTGATATACAACTTGTACCGGTTTATAATCTTTCATTTGAAGTATTTTCCGATTATTCTACAGGTAGAGTTCCTTTAAAAGATGTGTTGATTACTCTTGATAGTAGAGGTGTTTCAGGTATAACAGATCAGGATGGGATGGTCACTTTTGAACGCACTTCAGCTTCTCAAAGTATAGAATTCTCAGCAAGTCTGGATGGTTATGAAGAATTAAGCGGATCAACCTCCTTGGTGGATATGGATTATACCCAGGAAGTTACCTTAACGATGAAACCAGCTCTTGAAGCAACCAACTTGATCACACCAAATGGCGATGGAATAAATGATAATTGGGAAATATATGATGAAGACCGGTATAGGAGTTTTGATGTGTATATTTATTCGTCATCTGGTGAACTGATATACCATACGAATAATTATACCGAAAACCCCTGGTGTGGAAAAAATGCCGGAAAAGACCTTCCGGATGGGGTGTACTACTATATTTTAAAGAGTCCGGATCGGTCGCTTATTTTTAAAGGGATCATAAACCTTCTTAATTAATTACTTCAAACGTGTATATCATGAAAAAAATAAATATAATAATATTGATAGTAATCGGTCTGAGTATTTCCGGATCGATTCAGGCTCAAATATACAGCAATAATAATTTGTATTTTGCTGATCTGTACTCCTTTAATCCTGCTGCTGCGCAGTTTAAAACGGAAATGAATGTTGCCCTGAATACGAATATTTCCAATGCAGGTTTTGAAGGTGCTCCATCAAAAGTAATGCTAATGGTTAATGGTCCGTTTAGTGACAAAGTTGGTCTGGGATTACGATTGTTTAAGGATACAAGAGGTGCATTTAACACGAGCAGTGTATTAGCATCATATGCCTATAAAATTAAACTTGCTCCCGAAGATAACACATTGGCACTTGGCCTTTCGGCTGGAATTTACATGCAAAATTTTGATGTTTCGGAAATAAACGTCCTTAATTACAACGATCAAAACTTAATTGATGCAGGTGATTATAGAAAACGACATTTTGTGAATGAATTCGGAGCCTTGTATAAATGGAAAAAACTGACAATAGGATTTGCAGCTCCTTATGTTGTACAATTATATAATCATTATATTGGCTATTTGTCGTATGATTATGACCTCCCTTCACTGGTAGATTTTACAATTACACCGATGGTGTTATTACAGCATTTGCCTGAAGGAAATAACCAGATTGATGGAGGTCTAAAATTTAAGTACAAACCAGCCTGGATTGCCTTTACATATAGAAGCAACAAAAACTTCCTTACCGGATTGGGATTTTCATATAACAAGTTTGATCTGGCCTATTCTTTTGAAATTAATAATAAAGAATTATCAAACTTATCAGGAAGTACGCATGAAATCATGCTTCAATATCACTTTAATCTACAGTTTAAGTCAAGAAAACCATCCTATGACAAAGAAAACATGCCATGGGAGGAAGAAAAAAAATAGTTTGCAATGAGATTAAACCTGCTGTTATTGTTATTCCTTTCGATTCTCAATATGCCAACGGAAGGTATTTGCCAGAACAAACAAGAGGATTATAAGAAATTTCTTGAACTACTGGAAAAAGGGGATAAGTCGTATAAAAAAGGGAATTATGAGGATGCTCTGAGTTTGTATCTCGAGTCAACTACATTTGTTGAAGGGGATCAGGATGCTGATAAAAGACTGGGGATCACGTATTGTAAATTAAAACAATATGATGAAGCATTACCTGTTTTACAAAAACTAAAAAATAGCATTGATTCTGTTGATATATTTATAGAATATTTCCTGGCAGTAACGTTACATAACCTAAATCGATATTCTGAGGCAGTATATTTATATTCTAATTGCCTTAAATATATTAAGGACCATAAAGTCGAAAGCGGTTGGGAGGATATAAACACACTTATTAGTATATGTAATTTCTGGAAGAATTTATCTGATAATCCGCTGGATGTTATAATTGTTCCTCTTGATTCGGTTATAAATACGAAATTTAGTGAATATGGGTGCAAAATTACCCCGGACGGTTCAAGAATGTATTTTACTACAAGAAGAAAAAATGGTCCGCTGGTAGCTGATCTTATTCTTAAACCGGATGAGGATATTTATATATCCGATTTTATAAATAATCACTGGAATAGCCCGGAAAAGCCGGATGTATTAAATTTAAGCACCAATAATGCTGTTCTTGATTTATCGGATGATGGAACAATATTGTACTTATACAGTAACCTGAATGAAGGGGATATTTTGGAGGCTGATTTATCACAGGATTCTGTTATCATATCCTCTTTGAAAGGAGATATTAACACCCCTGGGTTTTCGGAAAGCGCCTTTACAATATTGAAAGATGGTAAAACTGCATTTTACTCAAGCAATCGTACTGATATTAAAAATTTTGGGGGTAAAGATATTTTTATGGCTGTTTTGGATTCTTCAGGTGTTTGGAGGACAATAAAGAATCTTGGAGAGTCAATAAATACAGAATATGACGAAGACTTTGTTTTTTGGTGTGATGAAGATACTTCTTTGTACTTTAGCTCAAATTCAGAAAGATCTGTCGGTGGACTTGATATATTTGTTTGTCGTTCATCCATTGATGGAAAGCTAATGCCTCCCGAAAACATTGGATTGCCAATAAATACACCTTATAATGATATTTCCTTCTTTAAATCTGGTGATATAGGCTGGTATGCTACTACGAATGAAGGTTTTGAAGAAGATATATTTGAAATTCATTTTGTAAAAGAAATTAAAAATCCTGTTTGGCAGGAGATTCAAGTTCATGATATACTTCCAATTGATTCGTTTGTTCTAGTCAATAACCTTTTATATAATACCGGCCAGAGTTCTGTTGATAAGAATGATGCCAGATTTAAACAATTAAAAAACGTGTTGGAAAATTCCGGTCTTTCGAAAATAAGATTGTCCGGATACGCTGATTGGCAGGGAGAGACAAAACGAAATAATAAACTTGCTTTTGACAGGGCAATGAAACTTGCTGATCTGCTGATAAATCAAGGCATCAATCCAAAAAAACTTATAATAGATAGCTATGGAGAAATACCTATTGTTCCGGTTGATAGTTTGGAAGATGAGCGTTTGAGAATAAAAGCAATGCAGTGGAATAGGAGCGTTCAATTATCAGTCGATCAACAAGGATCACCATATATTTTTGTGGAAACTCCTGAAGAGTATATGGAATTAATATCCTATGGCAAAATGGATAAAAAAACATTCGGGGTAATGGTGTATGTTTCTGAATATCCTGTTAAAATGTTTAAGAACAATAATATGATAAAAGAAGCAGTAGATCCGACGAAAACATATTACTACTATTATGCAGGCCCTTATTTTCATCCTGCTGATGCAAAAGAACAATTGGATATGTTAGCTTCAAAATATCTAAATGCTTATATCTTTGAAAACACTGATTCAACCAGGATTCGTCAAAAGAAATTGTAGCGAAAGGTCTAAGTTGTTGTGCATCAGGTGCTCCCAACCATTTTACTAAATACATTTCTCCGGAATGATTTTTTCGTTCTTTTTGAAAGGTCTTTTAGTTTTGAATATATAATTATTAAGTAAACTATATTTTGAATAAATAATACACATATAAATACAATACCATACGTTTCAAATTGATGAATTTGATTTTTTGCGTAGATTACTCTAAATATCATAAAACTAAAAGCCAGCAAAAAAGGTATAAAATGTAAAATATCTGTCTTTTTTAGGGCGTTTTTATTATCGTATCTACCCAAAAGATATAGGTATAATAATGGCACAGATAAGAATATGCCCATATTAAATACATATCGTAAAACGAAAAAAATATCTCCCTGAATAAAAAAGGATGCTGAGTTTCCAAAAATAAAAACAGAGTTGGAAGGTGATTTATTTATCCTTTCCTTTCTTGGACCTACCTCATATCTTTGATCCATAGTTAAATAATTACCATATTAACAAAAAAACAGGAAGTAGAAAAGGCAGCTTGACCTTAACCAGTAAACAAAAAATTCTGCTTCAGACAATTATCGATGCAACAATTTTTTTTTCAATTATACAGGCCAATATCTTAAAATACAAAATGATTTCATGCCAGGCAGTGCAAAAAAACGCCACATTCAAAATTGGATATTTTCGGGCTTTTTTTTGATAATATTTTTATGCTCACTTGACAAAATAATACCTAAACAGTTCAAAATCCTATATTATCCATTAAATCACCCTGTTGCACCATTTGTTTTATTCAAAGACACATATGTAACAATGATCTGATTTATTCGGGATTATTTTTGATGTTGTGAATCGTGATATTCACAAATCTAATTACAAACAAAACACTTTAAACATGAAAAAATTACTAAGTTTATCTGCAGTAGTTTTGCTATTACTTGCAGGGTGTTCGGAAAACGATACGGAAAATATCACACCGGACACGAAATCTCAATTAAAAGGGTATCAATCCGGTACTCATGACGGATTCTTCTGGTCACTCTGGACAGATGATGGTAGCGGGTATGTTGACTATCAAAATGGTTCCGGTGGAAATTATAGCGTTTCCTGGAATTATAACGGTAACTTCACCTGTGGTAAAGGCTGGAGTTCAGGATCTTTAAACAGGGTTATTGGCTACAACGTTGGTGCCTATACCCAAAGCGGCGGTGGAGGATCAGTTGCTTATTATGGATGGTCCAGAAATCCGTTAAGAGAATATTATGTTAATGAAATGTGGCGTTCTCACAGGCCTGCCGGTACGTATATTAAGTCCATATCAAGTGATGGCTCAAATTATGATGTATACAGAAGCCAGCGGGTAAACGCGCCTTCCATTGATGGCACACAAACATTCTGGCAGATCTATAGCACCAGAACGTCAAACAATTCACTTGAGGCCAATCATACAATTACATTTGCAAACCACGTGAATGCTTGGGCATCTACAGGTTACGGACTGGGATCGGATATGACACCTTCAGCCATCCTATTGTCAGAAGCCTGGGGATCAAGCAACGGATATGTGAATGCTACTGTTTGGGATGGTGGAAGCTCATCAGGAGATACCAACACAGGTGGTGGAGGAAGTGTTCCTGTAGGTACTGAATTGCCATTCAGACTCAGAGCACGCGGAACAACTGGCTCAGAGCAGGTACGTCTTGTTGTAGGTGATAACACCGTAGCTACCTGGACATTAAGCACCAGCATGGCAGACTACACGGCTTCTGCATGGTACAGCAGAGGTGACATCCGTGTTGATTTCATCAATGATGGTGGAAGCAGAGATGTTCAGGTCGATTATCTCTCAGTAAATGGTGACTGGCGTCAGGCAGAAAATATGTCTTATAATACAGGTGTATATCAAAATGGTTCCTGTGGTGGTTCCTATAGCGAATGGATGCATTGTGGCGGTTCTATCGGATTTGGTAATACCCCGTGATTGTAAAAGTTCCTGTAACTGCTATTTGAATATAGAAGAAAAAGAGGTTGCCCGGTTTTTCGGGCAGCCCTTTCAATTAAAATTTGATTGAACACCTGATAGAACAAAAAGAAATCCTGATCTTTCATGTAAATTTATGATTTGCAGAATGGGGAAACTTCAGGGTTTCTTTTAAAGTTATTCCTTTAAGTATTTTAAATGATTGAAACTTATTTCTGATGTCAAAATTATCCATTGTACTGCCTATATCCTTTTTAATATTAATTGTTTGCAGTTGCAGACAGGAAACATCCGAAGAATTTATATTGATAGAGGGAGGTACATTTATTAATAAAAATTCGGATTCGATAAACGATTTTTACCTGGGGAAATATGAAGTGACCCAAAAAGAATGGATGAAGATAATGGAGCATAACCCTTCGAAATTTATTGGCGAAGATTTACCGGTTGAACAGGTAAGCTGGTATAACTGCATCGAGTATTGCAATAAACGAAGTTTGGCCGAAGGCTTATCGCCGTACTACAATATCGATAAGGATACCATTGACCCTGTAAACAAAAACGAATTTGACAGTTTAAAATGGATTGTTACCATTAATCCTGGTGTGAATGGCTACCGGTTGCCTACGGAAGCTGAGTGGGAATATGCTGCCGGAGGAGGGCAGAAGAGCCGGAATTTTACGTACAGTGGAAGCAACGATATCGAAAATGTGGCCTGGTATTGGAGAAATTCAGGAGATAAAACACTGGAAGGAGAGTGGCTCTGGGAAGATATTGATAAAAATCAGTGTCGAACACAACCAATCGGTCAGAAAGATCCGAATGAATTAGGATTGTACGATATGTCTGGCAACGTTAGAGAATGGTGTGAGGGGTGGTATCTGGATAAAGATATTGGTATAGGCTATCTGCGTTCCCAGAGAGGAGGTGGCTGGCTTGGTGGTGAACATGCCTGTAGTATAGCATACCGTGGAAAGTTCGATCCCAACGGGAAAGGCCCTGATCAGGGATTTCGCCTTTGCAGGTCTGCGGAAACTCAAAAATAAAGACCTGTCAGTAAATCAGCATACCCAAAATTCTTGTTCAGTAGAACAATGACTACCTAATACTTATCTAAAACCTTATTACAGAAATTGTTATGAAAAAGATATTTAGCATGACAGCTATCATTCTGTTGTTTCTTGCAGGGTGCTCAAAAGAAGAACTTGTTGTCAAGGAAAACCAAAAACAACTGAAAGCAAGTCTGGTACACAACGGAATTTATGAAATAGAATTCTCAACCAACTCAAACAAGGTGCTGGACCTCAGATGGGGAGAAGATGCCAACGGAGCCGTTCTCAGACCATGGGACAGACTCAATAACACAGCCCAGCAATGGATTGCAATTGATGCTGGTAACGGTAACTGGCGGTTTGTGTCCAACGCTAGCGCCTCCGGTCGTTGTATTGACCTTGCCAATGGAGATGCAAGCAATGGCACTTCCGTACGGCTATGGGAAAGCTATAACAACAACGCACAGACTTGGCAGGTCTCAAGCCTTGGAAATGATTATTTCAGTATAAAATCAGTCATCAACACTTCAAAAGGCTGGGATACACCAAACTGCGTTGTGGATGGAACACAGAATTTACAATTATGGGATTACTATGGTACTTCTTGTCAGAGATTTAAATTTAATTTCAAAGGCATGAAAGACGGTAGCAGTGGCAGCAGCCCAAACCCAACTCCTTACTGGAAAGCAGATGCAAGATGTTTCTTCGATGGTGGATCAGGATCATTTGATGATATCGCTGTTAAAGATCCGTCGATCATTTATTCCGGAGGGAAATATCACATGTTTTACACAGGCAGGGACAATTCCCTGTGGCGAATGGGTTATGCTTCTGCTTCCACCATTGCAGGTCTGAGCAGTTCAGCCCATACATTCATGAGTACCCTGAATGGGGGAGGATATTTCTGTGCCCCTCAGGTTTTTAATTTTACGACCAAAGGAAGATGGTATCTGATCTATCAGAGCGGACAGGGAGCAACATTCTCTACCAATTCGGATGTCGGAAATCCTTACGGATGGTCAGCCGGCAGGGCCATGGGCATTTACGATGGGATCGACTTTTGGTGTATTTCAGACGGAGGAAATGTGTATGTTTTCTATTCGGCTCAGGATGGTTCATCAACGATAAAAAGGCGTAGAACTTCCGTGGCGAATTTCCCTTACGGCTGGTCATCACCAACAGTTGTTGCAACAAATACCTTTGAAGCACCTCATGTGTACAAAAACCTTGCGGATGGCAAATACTACATGATTGTCGAAGATATGGCCAGGCATCAGGAGTTGTGGGTAGCCGGCAGTCTGGGTGGCACATGGACCAAAGTTAACGAGTATTGGGCAGATGCCAGCAGACTTTCATTCAATGCCGACCATTGGACCGATCAGGTTTCGCATGTTGAAGCCATACGGACAAGAACAAACGAATACCTGGAAGTGAATGATCTTAACAAATGTGATTTGCTGATTCAGGGGGTCTTGAATGGAAATTACGGAGACTACAGTAGAATTCCGTATGATCTGGGAGTAATAAGAAACTACTAAGCGATGAGGTACACCCGAATGTGGGTTGCCATTTATTTTACAATTATATTATCAGGGCCACACGATCTGTTTTTGAACGTGTGGCCTTGTTGTATTTGAAACGTTCAATAAAACTTCAAA
>JBNKDZ010000222.1:0-3575 GCA_050288525.1 Cyclobacteriaceae bacterium | reverse complement strand
TCCGATCCATAAGGAATTGCGGCTATCGACATATACACATTTCGCTGAATTGCTTATCAGGCTGTATTCATCGAAGGGCTGGTGCTGGAAATTCCTGAAATTATTTTCAGGGATCAGACTGTGTGAGTCCAGCATCATACTCAATCCATTATCTGTGCCAAACCACAAGATTCCATCTTTATCTTCTGTGATGGACTCTACTTCATTATGATTAAGGGTATTCGGGCTTTCTGAGGCTGCATAATGGATAAACTTTTCTTCTTCCGGAATAAACAGGTCAACGCCGACACTGAAGGTACTCATCCAGATCCTGTTTTTTGAATCGACGAAAACTTCCATGATCTTGTTGTGTCCGATGGCATCAGGATCATTTTTATCCGCTTTATAGCATTTGATGGTATTATCTTTTCTGTTAATGACATTCAGCCCGCCATTGTAGGTTCCTACATAAATAATTCCGTTTTTGTCTTCGGACATAGAACGGATATAGTCCGAACTCAGACTGTTTGGGTCTTCCGGATTATGGCAGATGATCTCAAATCTGGGATTTCCGAGATTGGAGCTGTCAGGTTTGTATACGGCCAGTCCACCACCCTCGGTACCTATCCAAAGTGCACCATCCTTACTTTCGAAAATGGTTTTCACCCTGTCATTTGGTATGGAATGTGGATCAGCAGGGTTATGCTTAAATTTGGTAAAGGTGTTCTTCGAACGGTTATATAAATTTAGCCCGTCTCCGAAAGTTCCTATCCAGAGGTTTTCGTTGCTATCTTCAAACAGGCAGACAATAAAATTACCGCTGATACTCCCGGGATTGGTTTTTTCGTATCTGAATGTCTTGATTTCATATCCATCATATTTATACAGTCCGTCTTCTGTCCCAAACCACATAAAACCTTCATGGTCCTCCTGAATGGCCCATACATTTCCGAAGCCTGATTTATCGTCGTGCTTCAGGTGATGAAATTTTATTTGTTGTGAAAAAAGTGTCTCCGGCAGATGCAGGAGCAATGAAAATACAGCAAAAATAAATACCCGGAATATCTTAGGCATCCGTTTTTCGGGTTTATTATGTATACCTTTTGATTGTATAAACATTATTTATGTCTAAACTAGTTATGCAAGATATAAAAATTACCAATTCAATGTTTATTTGGATGTCTGATATCTGTAATGATAAAGATTATGGTGAAATGTTATAATTAAATATATGTATTTTTCATGAATAAAGAATGAATACATTTATAATAATAGGTTAATGAGAGTTAAAAAAGCCGTATTTCCATGAAATATTATTAAAATACATATATTGCGGGATTAAAATATGTTTTTTTAAGGACCCTTTTTTATGGTATCCGATTCATATTATGCTCTTAATTTTATTATTAAATTGAATCATGCAGGAAGCAACAAAATCAAAAAGAATCTGGTCAGATCTTGAATGGTCTGTTTTAAAAGGAGAGGGAATTGATATAGGATGTGGGGATGATCCGGTTTTGCCTGGGGTCAGACCTTTTGATGTTATACATGGAGATGCCAATACAATATCCGGTTATGTGGATGAACGCTATGATTTTGTCTATTCTTCACATTGTCTGGAGCATATGCATGATCCCCGCCTTGCCATTATGGAATGGTGGAAACTTGTAAAGCCGGGCGGACACTTGTTTTTTATTGTGCCTGATGAAGACCTGTTCGAACAGGGAATTTTTCCCAGCGTATACAATCCGGACCACAAGGCTACCTTTACAATTAAAAAGAATAAAAGCTGGTCGCCGGTGTCCTTTAATGTGCTTGATCTGATCAAACTATTACCTGACAGCGAGTTGGTGAATGTAGAACTCCAGGATAATAATTATAAAAGGAATCTTTTACGCCATGGTTCTTTTCTGAAGAAGATCCCATTGATCTACCCTGTGATAAGCAAACTGCATAAAGCACTGCATAAAAAGAACCCTGCTCTGGCCTATTGGTTACGGAAGAAGATATATCGTTTTGGAAAAGTATCTCAAACGCGAAAAGCAGACCGACTGGCACAAATCCAATGCATTGTAAGGAAACTGAAATAATACTAAAATTATGTATCCATCAATTGGAAGAACTTTGTATACTGTATTTTAAAGTGATCTGATATCTAAAATTTTTATGCTATGAGAAATATACCTGTATTATGTATTTCCGAA
The DNA here is from genome assembly GCA_050288525.1 of Cyclobacteriaceae bacterium. Lineage (GTDB taxonomy): Bacteria > Bacteroidota > Bacteroidia > Cytophagales > Cyclobacteriaceae > JBNKDZ01. The sequence continues at coordinate 1,392 of JBNKDZ010000222.1, read as the reverse complement.
AAAACACTCGCCGAAGCCTACGAAGCGGCATTGGTAGCTCTCTATAAAAACGGTACTCGTTTCAAAACCCAATACGACAAACCAGGTGATCCCTTGAGTATCGATGCCACGATGAATATCACCATTCTTGAACCTGAAACCGATCCGATGATCCATCAGGCATTTCCGGGAGGTATTGATGAATTAAAAGAATACGTTCTCGAATTAAAGGGTATTAAAGATCACTGGGTTAAAAATATGAACGACCCCAAAGACACAAGGTGGGAATATACCTATCACGGAAGATTGGCAAACTATGGATCCTGGCAGGAGATGAAGGAAGATGGTACAAGTCAACGAGTCGGATTTTCTATAGATCAGGTGGAGGGAGTAATTAAAAAACTTGTAGAACAACCGTTTACCAGACAGGCTCAGATGATCACATGGATGCCAAATACAGATCTGGAAGTTTACGATCCTCCATGTCTGCAATCACTCTGGTACAGGCTTATGGAGGATGATGAAGGAATGTTGTGGCTAAACTGCAATATCCGTTTCAGAAGCAATGATGCCTGGGGAGCGAATTTTTTGAATATGTTTGGTTTTGTGCAGTTCAACAGAGAGGTGATCGCAAATGAGGTTGGCAAACGACTTGGTAAAGAGATTAAAATGGGTCGCCTTAACTGGCAGGCAGACTCTTATCATATTTATGGTCGGGACATTGAAAAAGCCAAAGCCATGCTATTCGACCGGATAGATACAATGAGCTTTGAAGAGCGTATAATGCATTTTAATGACCCGTTTATACGGGAAATGTATGAAGAGGCAGAACCCAGGATCCGGAAAAAGATTGAAGAATATGATGAAAATCATTAAGAGAGACAACGGATAAATATGTAGAGATGCGATTCATCGAGTACTGATCATGGCCTCCTCAATGATTCAAAATTAAAACAAACACATTCACTCGCAAAATTCGAGACAAATCAGAAAAAAGTATCCGGGAAATTGTATTGTCGGTTCAGGTAAGAAAATTTTATCAATCCTCTTAGAAAGACAATAGGTTAACGTCTATCAATGTATGGATAAATCCGAAAAGGTATTTTTTGGTAAATAACATTAATTAAAAAATAATGTTAATAGTTGTTGTAAAGCGATTCTTTTTTTAACATCGTACTTATGTGAAAAATAACTACCATAAAGATGCACAACAGAAATTTGTTTTTTATTGTTCTGATTGGTTTCCTGATCAGTTCATGCTATCCGAAAGGGCCTGAATATGTCGATGAAATGGATATTGTAGGTTCTTTTTATGATGATGATTTTAATTTTCAGACACCTGTGACCTTTCATATCCCGGATACAGTTATTGAAATTGCCGATCCGGATGATAATAACAGAATAGATTATGAT
>JBNKDZ010000221.1:0-2350 GCA_050288525.1 Cyclobacteriaceae bacterium | reverse complement strand
CACGAGTATAAAATACCTCATAGCGATAAGTTAATAGTTAGGGTTAAATTTTTGCATATTTAATACATACATCGCCAAAAATCCAAATATCGGCCGTAAATATTAGAATAATACAATTTATTGTTTCATTTTTATAAATATATTTCTATATTCCTTCTGTCACAGCAACTATGTTTGAATTTATTATTGGTATACAAACACCCGACATCTTTGTTATTAATTTCCCTATATTGGTCGAAATATTTTTAACACAATCATTGGTTAATTACCACTTTCTTTAGAAAAGAACTTCCACTTAAATCTATTTTTACCATATATACACCTCTGGCATAGGTTTCTGTATTCAGGGTAAGCACCGGTGATCGTTGAATATCTTTCACTTCCTTTTGATAAACAACCTCTCCACACAAATTATATAATTTCACATCCGCATAGCCTGACAATCCGGTCATGTTTACATTCAGCAATCCATCTGACGGGATGGGGTATACAGAAATATCGGTGCTGATGTTATCCTGAGCACCTGTAACCTGATTATTGAAGCTGCTAATTGAAACTTGATAAATTTTCCAGCAATTATCATCTTCGGTCTCCAGCACCCATTTGAATTTTATCTTTTCAGCCCCATAAGTAGGAATAAAAAATGAAGATTTTATTCTATCCCATTTTATATCATGATCTCCATAACTTTCCCATTTTGTAACTGTCTTCCAGGTTTCTCCATCATCAAAGGAACAATAAACAGAAGCTTTATGATCATTAACATTAAAATTATGATGTGAAAAAGTAAGACTTACAGAATCACAATTCGCACAAATTACAGTAGGAGAGATAAGCTCCGAACTATAAAACGTATGGATATAATTGGAATTAACAATTACCCATTCATCCTCCTGTTCAATGACCTCCCAATAGTCCCAGGTTCCTGAGTTAAAGTTTTCTGTAAAATCTTTTACAAATACCGGATCAGAAGTAACAGATGCTCTCAAGGGGTCCATATAGGCATTTATTCCTGTTACTTTACCCCACAAATGATAGTAACAGGTTGTTGAGGGATTCACATGATCAATAAATTCATTGGCTTTGCCTACATATATTACCTGATTTTCAGATGAAATGTAATCGCCTACATCATAATCAAGTTTATTGCTAAGAACAGGCAGACTTTCATAAACATTCGCTTTTGATATTACTACCTCCTGCTCTCCGAGGGTTTGCCAGGAGACTTTTATTTTGTAAGGAGATATACTTTGGGCTTTCAAATTATAGGGATTATACTTCAGAAAATCGAAGGTTACCAGTTTTGTTGTTTTATTGAAGTTTATATTCGTAAGGTGACCATACGCATCTTCTCCAGCCCATGATTTGTTGGATGGTAATGTGTGGTATGTAAAACCTCTGACATCCTTTTCTCCGGGGAAAGGGCTAATGGCAGAATAAATGTCGCCATATGATTCCCAGGTATCATCCGGGTCTGTACCTGCACCTGCACAAACAACATATAACTTTTGAGGCAATTGTTTATTTGCTCCGCTTAATGAAGGTGTCAGTTCACTATGAACATGATATATGATCAGACCTTCACTAATCAGGCAGCTGTCAAAACCGGTTTTTGTACGGTTTTCCAATAAAAAATATTCATTTTCTGTTTTGGTTTTGAAATAGTAATACTGATCCGGATTTTCTTCAATGTTTTTTAGAGTTACCTGGTCTATTGGGTTACTTAATAATGTTGGAGTTACCCATTTATATACCATTGACTTTATATATGCATTTGGATGGGCCGGCGTTTTCGCCCTATTGTTATGGTCTCCCATTCCCATCAGGCACCAACTCCCAACACCTGTAGCATTCACACCACTATAATCTCTTGCTCCTAATAAGTGTCCTGTTTCATGACATATTACGCCTATCGGAACTGTGGTTCCGTTATATTTTGTTTCTCCTGATGTTGCATATGAAGTAAACGTCATATTATCAAGCACAGGAGCATCAGAAACAGACGATCTGTGTGGCCAAATAGCTTTTTCTCCCCCTCCGTTAATTTCATCATATCCTGCAACAAGAAGATAAAGCCCTTCTAAAATATTATTGTTATCAATATCGTATTTTGAATAGTCTATATCCTTATCAGCAAGTTGTATTACTTCTTTCATCAATAATCTTGATCCTGCAGGTTCATCTGTACCATAATAACCTTCTTCATGACTTACCATATATGGACCATACACATCTGTCGTCAAGTCAAGTTGATTATAAGAAACCTCTAAAAAATAATCCCGAAAACTACCGCTTGCACCATTAACAGAATACCCTTTTTCATTAAATAACTTGGTTATATCACTCTTTG
>JBNKDZ010000220.1:0-2501 GCA_050288525.1 Cyclobacteriaceae bacterium | reverse complement strand
CCTATGACATTAATAAAAATAGAATATCGCCATCACCCTGATTTTATTAAAGCCTATGAGGAATACAGACATGATCGAAAAAATAAGTCCCTTTATGAAAAAGTGAATTACGAAGATTCGATCGCCAGAATGACCAATAAGAAACCAGAAGAAAACTAATCCTTAACCGCAAACACATATGCCCGCCTGCTCTGGAATTCAATTTCCGGATACGGATCTCTTTCCAGTATTTCGATAGATCCGAATCCACACTACCAGTTTACTTTTTATAAAAGATGTTGAGAAATATCGAAAATCCAGATCAACAGACGTATCAAGGAATTCATCAATATGCAGTGTCTCTTCTCCGATATGATAGGTCATCAAAAGGCTTCCCCCCGGAGATAACACCCGGAACATCTCCCTAAACGCCGTTATTACCTGTTCATCTGAAAAATGGATGATGGAATAAAATGATACAATACCCGCAACTGAATCATCTGTAAATGGTAATGCCAGCATATTCCCTTTTTCAAAACGTATGTCAGGATGCATTAACCGGGCTTCGGAAACCAGATTTTCCGAAAGATCCAGTCCGCAAATATCTAACCCACAATCCTTCAGAATCCTAGATGTATTTCCAGGACCACATCCCAAATCCAATACAGAACCTTTACCACACATCTCATTTACAAATCTTTGCAAAACCTGCTGATCCATGGGCTTATGATCATGTTCTCCACTAAATGCTCTGGCCCAGTCTTTTGCCAGCCGGTCATAGGATTTTTCAATATTTTTCAGATTCTCCAAATCAGCCAGGTACTATTAAAAAATAACGTTCGTAAAAATCAGAAAACTACCTCATTAATGAAGGCTATTTTTAAAAAAAATAAAATTTAAAGGTTATGAAACTGAAGTTTAAAGGATTAAGCAATAGATAATTGTATAGAAAATTGAAGGGGAATGCATGATTAGGGGACGACTATTTAACCTGTTTTATTTAATTTTTTTTGTTAGTATTTACACATTTGGCCAGGATAATTATTACAGCCAATATTCTATTGGTCCGGATGAAGGATTGTCAAACGCAACCGTTCGGAAAATTATAAAAGACCACAGCGGAATGATCTGGATCGGTACAATGTACGGACTGAACCTGTATGACGGGAAAAATATTACCGTTCTGAAAAATATAGATAATCTTGGGAATGTAATTTTTGACATGGCTCCGGAAGGATCCGACCGACTATGGATTGCATCATACGATAACGGATTAGGTTATTTTGATTACAAAACAAATCGTTTTTTTTCGTTTAGTAACTTGTGTGATAGTGCTGAAGCAGTTCAATTTGTTTCAGGAAACATCGCTTCGGTCTATATCGACCGATTTAAGAACATGTGGGTCGGTACCTACCTGGGATTATTGAGGTATAATCTTGAATCCGGAAGTATTTTGTTAATAGATAATCGTCATCCGAATATTAAATTTCCTTCGTACGAAATCACATCTATTGAAGAAGATCAATCAGGTAATATGTATTTTGGTACAAAAAACGGATTGATTATATATGCACGCCATAATAATAAATTTGATGCTGTAAACCTGTCTTCAATCTCAAAAAATCCTCAATCCAATGAAATTACTGACATTAAATGCAACAAAACAGACAACACCATGTGGATCGGAACCAAGGGAGGAGGATTGTTTATGTATAATCCTGACATTCAGCATACTGAACAGGTTGACCTTGTAGATCACAACGAAATAATCTGGTCACTTGAATCAGACCAGAACAATTTGCTTTGGGTAGGAATTCAGTTTGAACTAAAAGCTTTTAATCTCTCAGACAACAAACAAATTGATCTTCAGAAATATAACATTGATGAAGATACTCGCAGCAAGATCTATAATAAAATATACATTGATAACCAGGGATATATCTGGATGAGTTCTTTTAATTCGGGTATTACCTTACTTGATCCGTATGCTTCAAAAATCAACTGGTATTACAGTACAACCGAAAACCAATATGCACTTCAAAATAATGTAATAACTTCTATAGCTGTTGGCCAAAACGGGAAAACAATTATCGGTACAAGAGGTGGATGGCTAAGCATTTACGATACCCTGAATGGAATTAAAAGTTATGATATCGTAAGAAAAGCTGGCTATATGGGAGATATTCTCTCAATTTATCAGGACGATAATGGCGATATTTACTCGGGCACATATCTGAATGGTATAAATAAATCGAATTTAAACCACAATACATGGAAATTCGACCAGCCGGATAAAAGTACTGGAAAGTGGAAAGAGGATAGTGATATAAGGGCAATAACTCGTCGTGATAAACAATCGTTATGGATCGGAACCAACAGAAGTGGTCTTTACAGCTATAATCCGGATAATGGTTTGTTTAAATTATATGATCCATGGGGGCACACCGGAGCTCTAAAGATAATTAAAGATCGAAATGGCTATCTCTGGATTGCAAGCTACTATGGTCTTAAACTTGTAAACC
>JBNKDZ010000219.1:0-4251 GCA_050288525.1 Cyclobacteriaceae bacterium | reverse complement strand
CAGAACTGAAGGAAGCATCAATAGTACTGCCGTACGATCCGTATCCATACAAGAGTAACGGTGCTTTTCCATCCTTGTTAAAGCCTTTTTTATACACAAGGGATATGGGCACTTTAACTCCGTCGCGTGCAGTGGCAAATAACCGTTCTGTCACATAGTCCGAAGGATCATGACCTCCAACAACTTCCTCCTGCTTTTTAAGTTCCTTTTCCTTCGTATCCATGTTATAGTCGAATATGGACGATGGAGTAGTGAGCGAGCTGTATCCAAACCTCAACCAGGGTGTATTGTATTCAGGATTTACAGATATGTAGGCCATATAAGCCGGCTCACCAAAGTCAATATAATATTCGGATCTGTCAGACTGATTTATAACCCTTAGATTTGTAAGCCCCTCTTTTCGTTCATCGACCACAAGATAATTATCAAACAATTCAATGGATTCGATTAATACATCTTCCCGATGAGGTATTACTTCTTTCCAGTTATCTTTCGAAGTTGCTCCTGTAGGGGTTCCCATAAGTCTGAAATTTGTAGCATCCAGATTTGTCAACACATAAAATTTATCCTTGAAATGATGAATGTCGTACAACATATCTTTCTCTCGTGGAGTAAACTGTTTAAACTCCCCTTCCGGAGTGTCTGCATTTAGAATATGATAATCCGACACTAAGGTACTACTGTTCCAGATTATGATATATTTTCCTGATTTTTCACGATAAACGCCGATATAAAATGCCGGATCCTTTTCCTGATATACCAATACATCGTTTTGTGCACCCAGTGTATGACGGAAAATTTTCTCTGACAGAAGCGTGACTTTGTTTTTCTGTGTATAGAACATCGTCTTATTGTCATTCGCCCATGCAATGCTCCCGGTTGTGTTTTCAATGATGTCCGGCAGATCTTCTCCGGTATTTAAGTCTTTAACTTTTATGGTATAGATCCTTCTGCTTATCGTATCCACGCTGTAGGCTAGCAGATGGTTATCCGGACTTACACTCAAACCTCCAATCTGAAAAAAATCATACCCTTCAGCCATTTTATTTACATCAAGCATTATTTCTTCCGGCGCATCCAGATTATCTTTTTTACGACAATACACCGGATACTCCTGACCTTCTTCATAACGGGTATAATACCAGTAACCATTTTTGAAATACGGCACACTCTCGTCTTGTTGTTTGATTCTGCCGACTATTTCGTCGTACAGGCTGTCCTGAAATGATTTCACTGGTTCCAGGACCTTATCCAGATACGCATTTTCTTCCTTCAGATAGTTCAGTACTTTTTTGGTATGTTCATCAGGTTCTTCGGCATTTTTTTGTTCATCACTCAGCCTCATCCAATAATAGTTATCAATCCGTGTGTCACCATGAATGGTAAGTTCCTTTGCTTCTTTCGAGGCAACAGGAACCGGAATTTCTTTTACGCGTTCTTTCATGTTTTTTTCATTACATCCCAGTGTCAGGACGACTAAAAGGACATATATTTTTAAATATTTCATTATTAAAGTTTGTTAGCTTTTTTGTCAATCAATTCAATGATTTTAGGGGCCATTTCTTTCCCGTATTCATACCCGATCCTGAAAAGCTCATCGGATTTGGAAAAGTCAAATCCGTTCATCAATTCCAGTCCGGCTGGTTCAAGAAACAGGTCATACATATGTTTTTTATTATAGGTGACCGTGTTAACGATAAGCTGAAACGACCGCTCTACCAACGATTTAAAATTACCGAGCGCATAATCCCGGTTTACCGGAATACAGTTAATTCCGACAATTTTATCAACGTTATCAAGAAGTGGTTCAACAGGCATATTGTTAACGATTCCGCCGTCGATATAATATTCATCATCAACCTTCACAGGGTTAAAGACTACCGGCACAGAAGACGTCGCCATAAGCGCAGACATCAGGGAGCCTTTATCAAAATACGTACATTCACCTGTACGTAATTTTACAGCCGCAACCGAAACAGGTATTTTCAACGCACTGAAATCGTCCTTTTCAATATACTTTTTATAAATATTGGCTGTTGTTTCAAGTTTTAACAATCCCGACATGCTCATGGCAGGACGCACATACCTGAACAATTTTATTTCCTTAACAAATCCAAAGATCTGATCAGGCGTATATCCATAACTGTAAAACACGGCCACGATTGCTCCGGCGCTGGCTCCGGTGATCATGGACCATTCAATACCTGCTTCATCAAAAGCTTTTAAAGCACCAATGTGGGCAATTCCTCTTGCTCCCCCTCCGGAGAGCACCAATCCTAATTTCATTTATAATACTTCTTTTAATAAAAACGTTTCCTTCAGCCGCAATCCTCTTTCTGTTTCTTTTATGGTACAACACTGATGTTGTGCATCATGTTCCAGGAACAGGATAAGATCCTCATCAGCAGCTTGTTGCAGAAATTTCTCCTTTTCAGTCATAGTAACGAGTGGTCGCACATCATAGCTCATGATGTAGGGCAATGGAATATGCCCGACAGAAGGCAGCAGATCGGCGGCAAATACGATGGTTTTTTCTTTGTATTTGATATAGGGGATCATCTGTTTTTCGGTATGTCCGTCCACGTAGAGAATGTCAAACTGGTCGAAAGGGCTCGGATTATCATGTTCAGCAAATTTCAGATGCCCGCTCTCCTGCATATGAAGCATGTTCTCTTTCAGAAAACTGGCTTTTTCCCTTGGATTGGGTTCGGTGGCCCATTTCCAGTGCGCCGAGTTTGACCAATAGGTGGCATTTGGAAAAACAAGTTCGGGAATCTTTGCGTCCCGATCTTTCCATCTGACTCCTCCCCCGCAATGATCAAAGTGTAAATGTGTAAGAAATACATCTGTAATATCATCCGGAGAAAAACCGGCTTCTTTCAGAGACTTTTCCATCGAATAGTCTCCATGCAAATAGAAATGGCTGAAAAATTTTGCATTTTGTTTGTCTCCAACCCCGTTATCAAGCAAAATCAACCTGTTGCCATCTTCAATCAATAATGAGCGCATGGTCCAGGTACAAAGGTTGTTCTCATCTGCCGGATTTGTTTTTTGCCAAATCGCACGAGGCACAACACCAAACATGGCCCCGCCATCAATTTTGAAGAGACCGGTTTCAATTACATGTAAATTCATTCGAATTCGTTTTTGAATTATTGTATTACCGAAAGGATGGATATTAAGAAAAAGCAGGCGGAATAATCCGTTATTCTTTATAGACGCCCATTTTACAGAACTTATCGATCCTTTTTTCGATCATTTTATCTGCGGGCAATTTACGTAATTCTTTGATAAGCTTAAGTATGGTTTTCTTGATTTCATTAGCCACCCAGGGCATATCAAGATGAGCTCCACCAAGTGGTTCTTTGATGATCCCGTCAACCAGTCCGAAACCTTTCATATCATCTGCCGTCAAATGAAGCGCTTCTGCGGCCTGTTCCTTATACTCCCAGCTTCTCCAGAGGATTGATGAACAGGATTCAGGTGATATTACCGAATACCAGGTATTTTCGAGCATCAGCACACGGTCACCAATAGCTATTCCAAGTGCTCCTCCCGAGGCCCCTTCTCCTATGATTATACATATGACAGGCACCTTCAGCATCGTCATCTCTTTAAGGTTCCTGGCAATGGCCTCTGCCTGACCTCTCGATTCAGCCTCCAGTCCCGGATAGGCGCCTGGGGTATCAATAAGTGTTACAATAGGTTTATTGAATTTCTCGGCAAGTTTAAACAGCCGCAGCGCTTTTCGATAGCCTTCGGGATTTGCCATTCCGAAATTCCGTTCCTGACGCTGTTTGGTGTTCCTGCCCTTCTGCTGACCGACAAACATGATGGTTTCCCCTTCGACAACTCCCAGTCCTCCAACCATAGCCTTGTCATCGGCAACATTGCGGTCGCCGTGCAGTTCGATAAATTCATCTGTGATCTCGTAGATATAATCCAGTGTATAGGGCCTTTCAGGATGTCGGGACAGCTGAACCCGTTGCCATCGTGTGAGGTTGTTAAAGGTCTCTTCCTTGAGCTTCTTCAGCTTATCTTCGAGTACCTTTACGGCTTCGGTAACATCAACACCACTTTTTTGTGCCAGGGACTTCATGTCCGTTAGTTTCTGATCCAGTTCGGCGATCGGTTTCTCAAAATCCAAATGCATTTTATTCATAATTAGTAAAACAAAAGTAAAACATTTCAGATTTGAGTCAAGATAATCGGCCTTTTATCAATAACATTTATACCATAAATTTGTTCAGG
>JBNKDZ010000218.1:0-5874 GCA_050288525.1 Cyclobacteriaceae bacterium | reverse complement strand
TCTGTTAATATACTTTAACAAATGATTGGTTTTTTTAACATTTATTAACATTAATTGAACTACAACAAATAATTGTACCATTTATGAAGGAATTTGGAGTAGAAAAAATTAATTTAAAGCTTTAATGAATGGTTAATAAACACAGAAAAATGAAAGACATAAATCCAAAAAATATCTTTTTGATGTATATGATGCTGGCTTTTATAGGTATCAGTTGCAAGGAAGAGATAAAAACACATGATTATCCTATTCAAAAGGTTGGTATCACTGAAGTAAAACTTACGGATGATTTCTGGTTACCCAAACTGAAATTGATACAAAGCACAACCATCCCACACGCTTTTGAAAAGTGTGAAAAAGAAGGAAGGATGGATAATTTTTTAATCGCCGGAGGAAAGATGGAAGGAAAAACGCGAGGGGCGATGCCTTTTGACGATACGGATGTGTATAAAGTTATTGAAGGTGCCTCATATTCCCTGTTAAGCCTTCCAAATCCGGAACTTGAAGCATATCTGGATTCCATAATATCGATAGTTAAAACCGGACAGGAAGATGACGGGTATCTGACTACCTGGCGTACCATTAATCCGGATAAGCCATCTGCTTCGTGGGTAAACCCGGGAATGCGGTGGGAACATCTTGCTGCAAGCCATGAATTGTACAACAGTGGTCATATGTTTGAAGCAGCAGCAGCTCATTATGAATCAACCGGAAAACGGAATTTTCTGGATATTGCACTGAAAAATGCAGACCTGCTTGTTGAGACTTTTGGTGAAGGGAAACTCGAGAAAGTACCGGGACATCAGATTGTCGAAACCGGACTTATAAAATTGTACCGCATAACCAATGAAAAAAAATACCTCGATCTGGCAAAATACTTTCTGGATCAGCGGGGTAGAGGTACACGTGAATTGTTTGGCCCATACAGTCAGGATCACGTGCCGGTGACAGAACAGGACGAAGTAGTAGGTCATGCTGTGCGAGCTGTATATATGTATGCTGGCATGACCGATATCGCTGCCTTAATGAAAGATAGTTTGTATGCTCAGGCGGTTGAAAGGTTATGGGAAAATATGGTGACAAAAAAAATGTACATCACAGGAGGTATCGGATCGCGTCATGAAAAAGAATCGTTTGGCGATAATTATGAATTACCAAATCTTGAAGCGTATAACGAGACATGTGCAGCTATAGGCGATGTTTACTGGAGTCAGCGGATGTTTTTGTTGACAGGAGATGTTATGTATTACGATGTTATTGAGCGCAGCCTTTACAACGGTCTGATATCCGGTATCTCTCTAAAGGGAAATGATTTTTTCTATCCGAATCCGCTTGAGGCAGATGGTGCATTTAAATTTAATCAGGGATCATGTACCCGGTCCCCATGGTTTGGCTGTTCGTGCTGTCCAACGAATATGATTCGTTTTATGCCGACCATACCAGGATTGATATATTCAACAGATAAGAATATGATATATGTAAATCTGTATATTTCAAATGAAGCAACCATACCTCTTGAAGGAACGGAGGTAAAGATTATTCAGGAGTCAGATTATCATACGGAAGGTAAAGTGAAGATTATATTAGGAGAGACAGGAAATTCAGCATTTACGCTTAAACTCAGAATCCCTGGATGGGCACGAAATGAACCTCTGCCAGGTGATCTGTATTCCTATCTTGAAACTGAAGATGAACCAGTGAAATGTTTGGTTAATAACAATCCAGTCACGCCGGTGATCAAAGAGGGGTATCTGATCATTGAAGGTGATAAAAAGGCTGGAGACGTCATTGAGTTACAGTTCCCTGTACAAGTTCGACATGTAATCACAAATGAAAAAGTGGAAACCAACAAAGATCTTGTAGCTCTTGAATACGGGCCATTTGTCTATTGTGCGGAGGAAATTGATAACCCGGAGATCATGGATCATATAGCCATACCTGTTGAAGGGCAGATGACGCTTGATACGGATACTGTTTTTAATGAACGCTTTAAAACATTATTTATTAAAGACGAAAACACAACCCTGACCATGATACCCTATTATGCATGGTCCAATCGTGGAATCGGAAAGATGAACGTGTGGTTTAACCGGATTTCTACAACGAAGCCGGATTAGTACCTGATAAGTTTCAGCGTTTGTCCGTTTGATATTTTCAGATAATACATGCCTGGTTTCAGGTCTTCTGTTTCAATGGTAATACTTTCTGATACAGCAGATCTGAAAAGGGCATTGCCGGTATGATCAAATAATGCAATTTCTACGGTTTCATCTCCCATTGGCAGGTATTTAACTGTTAATTCGTTCCTGAATATCGGATTGGGATATACCTGGATGGCATCAGCATTGTCACCACCATTAAATTTCACTGAAATGGGGTCGAAAGTTTCACTATAACCATCATAATCAACAGATATTAGCCGGTAATAAACGATTCCCAGAGAAGCATTTTTGTCGATATAAGAATAGTTCCTGACAACATCAGAGTTGCCAAAACCTTCAATATTAGCGATTTGAGTGTGATTAATGCCGTCAGTTGATCGTTGCAGAATAAAATAATGGAAGTTCTTTTCAGAAAGGGTAGACCACTCCAACAGAATAGCATCTCCTGACTCTTTTCCACTGAAATCGGCAAGTGTTATGGGTAATACACCTTCAAAGCCTTCCAGATCAAATGGATTGAATGGAGGTATTTCACCTGGATCCAGATCACCAATTTGACCTGCATTATTAATTGTTATGTTATTGGTCCATGATATAACTCCCAAGCCTGTTATTGTAGAGTTGTCCATATATAGGTCATTACCTGTAACAAGCGCAGCAGAATTCGTCATGTCAATATTGGTGCCACTATTTGTGATGCTAATACTTCCGGTCACACTTACAAATCCGGTGATGTCCATGGTGCCATTGGTCATTGTGAAGGTGCCTGCTATATCGGCTGAATTCATAGTGATGGTTGAAGAATTCTGAACCTGAAGATTTCCTCCTGCAATAAGGTTTCCGGTAAAGGCCAGATCGGCATTGTCAAGCATTACATTACCTGATGCTGTTACATTACCTGAAATTGAACCAGTAATATTGTTATTGGTGTTAATACTCGTAACAGATATGTCCCCGTCGTTGTTTATGGTTGTGTTTGTGCCGTTTGTAAGCGTCAGGGTAGTGGCTGACAGTGTTACACCGGAGGCGATATTTACTGTAAACGTACCATTCCCTTCAAGCCAGAAAGAAGTAAGGCTTACATCTGAATTGAAATTGATAGTAGCAACAGACGGGTTGTTAATGCCGTGGTTTGCCCATCCTGTCATGTTATGATTTACAACAATGATGTCCCCATTTGCTAAATTTTGGGGTGGTGCCAAATTTCCAGTCCAGTTGGATCCGGTATCCCAGTCACCGGCCGAAACAGTTGTGTAGGTGGCAGAAAAAACATTAAATGAATTTACTACTAGCAAAAAAATTAAAACCAGATACCTCATTATACACTCAAAATTTATATTACAATCAATCCCTTAAAAATATATTTTTGATTTGCCTGGTTTTTGATATAGAACTATTACAGTATTATATATCACTTATGCAGAAAAAGTAATCAAAAATCGTTAAAAAATTTAATTTTTCCAATCATGTAATATTATAAAAATAATTGTATTATTACGATTGTTCGGATTTTTCCATCCGAAGGAAGTCTGCTACTACCATGCGCAAATCACTGTAACTAACATCCTCTCCAAGCATGGTTTTTAGCGGGCTTAATTGTTGATAACCGCATGAATCTATAGCATTCCGTATCATTTTTTGTTTTTCTTTTGAAATAAAATCATCAACAGATACTTCTCCTGATTGAACAAAATATGCCAAATGGCCTTCGATGGTTGTTGCTGTAAGCATGCGATTTTGAGCAATCTCCTTTATGGACATACCTTTTTTATACATATTGAAACTTACCTGCTTAGTATTGCTGTTTGTATTTGCTTTTTTTCGCAGTACAGGTTGACCTATTTTGTTTGATATTCTGGAAGTTAAATCATGTTTTTTGCAATATTCCTTAACCGTATCCCCAAATACCTGGCTGTATTTTTCAATTTTAATGGATCCAAATCCGGAAATATGAATGAAGTCATTTTTTGTAAACGGGAGATAGGTGGCAATTTCGATCAGTGACGCATCTGAAAGCACAATATACGCGGCTACACCTTCCGAATCGGCGATTTGCCTGCGAAGGGTTTTCAATTCATTAAACAGTTCTGTTTCATACTGGGGTAGATTTTCTTTGTGATGTGTGAAGGAATTTACAACTGATTCGTATTTCCTAAGAGAAACTGTGATGTTTTGTTTAAGTACTTTATCACTTTTTTTAGTCAGTTGAAGCACCGGGTAGTTGCCGGATGTTTTAGAAATATATCCATCAGCCACTAATTGTTTAAGATACCATTGCCATTCCGCTTTGCTTAGATCTGCGCCTACACCATAGGTTTTTAATTGCTTATGTTCATCATAGATCTTTTTAGATGCAGATCCTCTGAGAAAGTCAATGATATAGTTGCTTCCGAAATTCTGGTTGAGTCTGCTAATGGCAGATAATGCCTTTTGGGAGATAATGGTCGCATCCACCATAACGGTCTCCGTGCAGCAGGTGTCACAGTTTGAGCATTGATCAGGGGCTTCTTCATTAAAATAATTCAACAGGTATTGCCTTCTGCATGTGTTTGTCTCACAGTATTCGGCCATCTGAGACAATTTGTTCAGGTATATCTCTGTCTGTTCGGTATTGCCCTCAATTGTGACGAAGGATTTCATTTTATACACATCGCCATAGGAATAAAACAACAAAGCTTCGCTAGGCAGTCCGTCACGCCCGGCTCTTCCGGTTTCCTGGTAATAGCTTTCGATGTTTTTTGGCAGGTCCATATGCACGACAAAACGGACATTGGATTTGTCAATGCCCATGCCGAATGCAATGGTGGCAACGATTATTTTTACCTGATCTTTCTGAAAGCGTTCCTGATGTTTGTTGCGAATGTCTTTGTCAAGGCCTGCGTGATAGGGGAGTGCATCAAAACCATCTTCGCATAATCGCGCAGCAAGGCCTTCCGTTGAGGATCGTGACAGACAGTAAATTATGCCGGATTCGGAGTCATAGCTTTTAAGGAATCCGGTAAGCTGGTAATAGCTGTCGTTCTTTGGAAGGATTTTGTAATGGATGTTGGGGCGGTTAAAACTTGAAACAAAGGAATTGTGGTTTTTCAGCCGCAGTTTATCTACGATATCATTTCGGGTAAGGTGATCGGCTGTTGCTGTTAAAGCAATGACCGGTACGTCAGGAAAGAGGTTTTTTAAGTTGGAAAGCTCCAGGTAGTCCGGCCTGAAGTCGTGTCCCCATTGAGAGATACAGTGCGCTTCATCGACGGCAAATAGGCTGATGTTCTGGTTTTTAAGGAACGAAATAAAATTCCCACCGTTGTTGGAGAGGCGCTCAGGGGCAACGTAGAGCAGTTTCAATTGGTTTTTTCGTATTTTGCCCATTCCAAGTTCCTGTTCATAGGCACTCATGGTAGAATTCAGGCATGCTGCCTCGATGTTGTTGAGCACCAAGGCATCGACCTGGTCTTTCATAAGAGCTATAAGCGGAGAGATCACTACGGTGAGGCCATCCATGAGCATGGCAGGAAGCTGATAGCACATGGATTTTCCTCCGCCTGTAGGCATCAGAACAAGGGTATCGTTCCTGTTTAAAATACTTTCAATGATTTTTTCCTGGTTTCCGCGAAAGGCGTTGTAGCCAAATCTGGATTTTAATAATTGTATCGGTTGCATAAAAATATTGGTTGTTAAAAAATATGTTTAAAAAAAATATACATGCATGCAATAT
>JBNKDZ010000217.1:0-1968 GCA_050288525.1 Cyclobacteriaceae bacterium | reverse complement strand
GGGAGCACCTGATGCACAACAACTTAGACCTTTCGCTACAATTTCTATTTATGAATCCGGGTTCAATACCCGTATTTATCTCCCCACAAGGCTTTAAGCCGTTTTCGCATCTCATTTTCGCGGGCATTGTCTCCCGGGTTATAAAATATCGTATTTTGCAGTTCATCAGGCAAATACTCCTGCTTGCTGAAATTGTCTGAAAAATCATGGGAGTATTTATATCCTTTTCCATACCCCTGATCTTTCATTAATTTGGTTGGGGCATTGCGGATATGTAACGGAACCGGCTGATCGCCTGTATCCCGTACGATCTGTTGTGCTTTGTTAATGGCCATATAGCTGGCATTGCTTTTTGGAGAACATGCAAGATAGGTAGCACATTGAGAGAGTATGATACGTGACTCAGGATACCCAATCATATTTACCGCCTGAAAACAATTCGTTGCAATTACCAGGGCCGTGGGATTGGCATTCCCAATATCTTCGGAGGCCAGGATCACCATTCGCCGGGCAATAAACTTCACGTCTTCCCCGCCTTCGATCATCCGGGCAAGCCAGTAGACGGAGGCATTCGGATCGCTCCCCCTTACGGATTTTATGAAAGCAGAAATAATATCATAATGCTGCTCACCGGATTTATCATATAGGGCGACCTTCTGTTGTGCTATGTCCATAACCCGTGCGTTCTCAATGACCACAGCATCCTCACCAAAAGAATCTGCCACCAATTCGAATATATTCAGGAACCGGCGTGCATCACCTCCCGAAAGCTGTAACAGGGCTTCGGTTTCTTTTATTTTTATCTTCTTGTTCTTAAACTTTATGTCTTTGGCAATAGCATGGTCCAGCAGACGAAGCAGGTCCTTTTTGTCCAGAGCCTTCAGGACATACACCTGGCATCTCGACAAAAGCGCTGCATTCACTTCGAAGGAAGGATTCTCTGTTGTAGCACCGATAAGCGTGATGATGCCTTTTTCGACAGCCCCCAGCAAAGCATCCTGTTGTGATTTGTTAAAACGATGTATCTCATCAATAAAAAGAATGGTGCGCTGAGATCTTTTTGCTGTATCGATTACCTGCCGAACTTCCTTCACGCCGGCACTAACGGCACTCAATGTATGAAAAGGCACATGTATCTGGTTGGCGATGATGTTCGCCAGGGTTGTTTTTCCTACCCCCGGAGGACCCCAGAATATCATGGAAGGGATGTTGTTTGTGACAATGGCTTTGCGCAGGATGGCATCCTTCCCGACCAGATGCTCCTGGCCGATCATTTCATCCAATGAAGCCGGTCTGATACGTTCTGCTAACGGTAAGGCCTGATCGAGCATGCTCTTTTTTGCCCAAAATTACAGTAATTCTTACTCATTTCAAGAAATAACCGATGTGAATTATCGGCGTGGCGATAATTTATAGGTGTATAGAGGTATTATGGTCCCTTTGCTTTTACTGTGTACATAGCCGTTTATAGGAAAATGCGGCCTTTTTATCTCCGAGATCTGCTGCTTTTACCCAGTCGTCACATGGATTGCTCTCCAGCTCATTGTGCTGATATTTAGTATTTCCCAGCACCCTGTAGTATTCAGCCTTTGAGGGGTCCAGTTGAATGGCACGTTCGATATGCTTAATAGCTTCCTGATAACTATTGGATTTTGACAGACAATTACCCCTGTTGAAAAAGGCATCCGCATCACCCGGATTTATTTCCGTCACTTTGGCATAGTCAGCAGCTGCTTCCTGATATCGTTCCAACTGTTCATTAACAAGAGCTCTGTTGTAATAATTGTTGGTGTTTTTATCGTCAATTTCTATTGCCTTATTCAGGTCTCCGAGTGCTTTTTCCACATCACCGATATTAATATATGCTTCCGCACGCTTGTTATACACCTCGACCTGATCCTCTCCCAGCGACAAGCTGGCTGTGAAATCGTCAATAGCCTGCTGATAGGATTGTTGTTGCATATGAGC
>JBNKDZ010000216.1:0-5535 GCA_050288525.1 Cyclobacteriaceae bacterium | reverse complement strand
ATAAATATATTGCTGACAGTATAAAGGCAGGCCGGATTCTTTTCTGATAAAAAGTTCTTCTCCCGGCAAAAGTTCAATTCTGAACGGGAATTTACCAAATACACCACTGGCTTTGCCTTCCATATGAACGATGGCTGCATTTCCTTTTACATACCCATCATCCACTAAGTCACTCAACAATCCCATAAGTACATTTGATGACTGGTAAGTATTCCAGTGCCCTTTCCGTTCCGACAAGAAATACAATTGCATGGGTGTGACCATATCTTCCAGTAATGAATCCCTTTTTATAATGCGGTAGGCAATGGAATTTACAATAAGATTCCCTTCATACCAGTAACGACTTCTTTTGTTATCATCAAAGAACACCTCTCCCAATACACCTTCTTTTTTATATTTCAACAAGGTATTCCTGTCATATTCCAATCCTGTAAGCTGCCTCGTCTCAAGCAACAGGAGTTTCTCCTTAAAATAAGTATATCTTACTGAAAATGGCCGAATTTCTTCATCTTCCTTCTTTTGGATCATGGAATCAAGCTTGTAAATTATGTGATTGTAAGGAAGTTCAATATTCCAGGTGGCCAGGGCATTGAATAAATCTGCATCCTGTATCGATAATTTCTCCAGAAATTCGATTTTGTACATTACTTTTCGTTTCAGATTTTCAAGATCAAGCTTCACTTCATACCCTGCGTCTTTTGCATACTTCAATGCCCTCAGGATATGAGATGACATCCAATACGATGTATTGTTCGACATATCCCACCACGACCACAGGAATTCCTTGTTCTGATTCTTCAGTAAGCGTTTTATGATTTTTTTGACATCATTATCATATTTAAAGGACTTTTGTTGTGCTTCAATATAAATCTTATAATTGATCAGACCGATAAGCTTGGACGCCAGCTGTTCATTACAGGCATACCGGTAGTTCAACAAATAATTTACATCTCCCATAAATACATCTAGTTGATTGTCGAGTATCTCCACAATGACCGGTTCTGTTCCGGAAGCCTTTACCCTAAGAGTATCCCCGTTCTTCAGGATTGATAATGTTCCTTCTGCACGAACGATCCCCTGTTCAACCACCGGAATCGTACGTTCTTCTCCGTCAAAGTACCCATCATCCCGGGTAAAGGTATACCGGACAGGTATCGAATCGACAGACTGAACGGTAACAGGAATATCGTCAGTATGGAAATCTGATAACTCAATTTCATTCTCAGAGGACTGATCTCCTTGTTGCCATTGTGATTTGCCCTGAATGGTGCTGTCTGACGTAAAATTGGAAACTTTGCCCAACAATACCGCCGAATCACCCTGCGTCAGGAACTGTGGCACGAATAGTTCGGCCATAATGGGTTTGTACGACCGGATGGATCTTCTGCCCGTACCTGTCTGCAGGCGACGGTTCATTGCATAGACCACAGCATCCCACCGGGTGATATCATCGGGGAAGGTCGTGGTGAAATGTGCCTGCCCGTTTTTATCTGTATAGAGCCGGGGCTCCCAGAATCCCACATCCGAAAAGTTCGACCGGATGGTATGCATGGACATCAGGGTCTGATACAATTGCCGTTCGGTTACTTCTGTTTCTTCCTCAGGATCTTCCATTTCGTCGGGAGCAGCAGGGGGTGTATAATTATTAATCCTCACACCACTTACTGCTCCACACAAACTACTTCTCATTTGAGTCCCATATCCGATCACAACAATTTCTGATAGTCGCAAAATGTCCGGTTGCAGCGAAACAGAAATATCCGAACCCCTCCTCACATGCACTTCTTCAGATACAAATCCGACATATGAAACAACTATGGTGGCATAATTATCATCAATATTCAGGGAGAACTCACCATCAACATTGCTTATTGTTCCTCTTTTCGTGTCTTTTATAACGATGCAAACTCCCGGAAGCGGCTCTCCGTCTTCTGCACTATAAACAATCCCGTTTACATTTCCCCATTTATTATTAAGATAATACACTGATTCATGTATTTGTTGCTCTTCCTTGTAGGGTTCGTAATAAAATTCACACGCTTTAAGCGAATATCCTTTTTGCCTTAGCGTATCCGAAATCAGATCCATTTCATGCCGGTTAAAATCTTCAAACCGAATGCCGATATGGGTATCCGGCTTCAAATTGAGGCTATCCATCCTGAAATACGTTCCGTTATCATAAAGTATCATCAATGTGTTCAGGCCTTCCGGAAGAGATTCAACCATGCTTTTATCTCCAAAAACACAGACAGGTGATACCTTACCTGTAGGTATATCCATAAATAACACATCGGTTATTCCGGTTGAATCCACATCATCAGGCAAATAGATTGTAAGATGATTATTTGGGTCGACCATACTTACGATCAGAGGGTCCCAGGGGAATTCTTCATGGTTGTTCTTCTGTGATTCAATAAATCGTTCCCTGGTCATTACCTTGTCATTGATCGTAGCCATAGGATTAACATATTTTTTATATAAATACTTCGGCATCAGATCAACATCACACAGTTTATAGACCACATTACCTTCGAATACATACTTAATACCTCCCTGATGACGATAGGTAGTAGATAACCCTATACTGTTAGAATAGGTTTTTAAGCCGGGTGCTACCGGACCAACCTTGATACCGGATCGATTGTACCTCATGCTATTATTTGCCAATGGTATAAATTCATCCCCTTCTTCCAGAAATGAATATATTTTATAATCCGTCACAAAATTGGATATCAAGGCCGTATACCGATCGATCTCGATGCCCGACAACCTGGATTCAAATTCTTTTATTCTGATCGATTCCGGCAACCGGTCAATATCGAAACTTAAAATAGTCTTCCTCCCCCTTTCAAACTTAACTGAGTCGAGCATCAGTATCCGGTCCCAGATCCTCAGGCTTATTGAATTGTACACATCCGGAACTACGTAAAATGCATATTCTGACGGCTGATCTGTCCAGGAAAAATACACCGGCTTTTGATTCAGTTCCAGAACATTTATCTCGACAGCTTTTCCATTTTCCATCAGATAAACTGCAAACTGGGTACTGTCCTCACACGGAACGGAATACCTGAAAAAGTCATTTCCCGGATAGGCAAACTGATAAAATTTCATTGTATCCAGCCTCAGCATTTTCTCCCATTCAGGATATTTCAGGTCCGGATCTGCTGATTGCGTAACAATCTGGCTTTTATTAAACGTAGCTCCTTTTGATCTGGGAGATGAGGTTGATCCGTAATACGGCAGGTCAGGAAGGTAATATCCGAGTTTCCCTGTTACAGCCAGAGCGGTAAGGTCTACGTTTTTCACCGGATCTCCATATTGATCTGTGACGGTGATTGTCGCGTCAACTTTCTGCCCAGGAAAGATTCTTTCGGGTATGTCAAGTGAAACATACAGACGATCTTCATTGAATTCATATTTGTATCTTTTAACAAAATTTTCGCCGCCAAACGAATAATGCATTTCTGCATACCATGTTTTTAACCTGTCAAAAATCAGGCTTTTAAATTCCATTTCGTTGCCGGAACCCTTTTGCAACAACTCATTTCCCTTGTACACAAACCACGACACTTCCAGTTGGTGTGGATTTGAAAGCGCAAGAATTAAACTGTCTTTTTCAACACCCCCAACAATCTCAGGTTTAGGGTTCAGATGCCGCAGTAATATTTTATCAGAAAGCAATTCATTTTTAAACTCATACCAATGAATTGCCGGGTTAAGTTTTTCCTTATGGGGCATACGAATCTCCTGAAATTCCTTATCAAGAGAAGATCTGAACAATATGTTCTTTCCTTCCATCGGCACATTATTTTCAAGCATCGAAAAGCATATGCTGTCATTCGAAAGCTCAGCCCGATATTCATATTTTGAATAGTTGAAAACAGCCTGAGTCGTCCACTCCACGCGCTGATTCTGGCTGTTGAGGACGGCTACATCAACCTGATATGAAACATTTGAATTCCCAAAAAGCGCTGCAGGAATATCAAAAAACGTAGGGCCGTCAGATTTAAGGTCAATCTTTTGGAATAAAAGGGTATCAGGCAGGATCACCAGGGGTTTAAAAATATCCCTAAAGCCATTCATTTTAATGCATATTTCAGCTGTTGCTCCCTTTAGAATAAGGTCGTTCTCATCAGTGGCCAAAATTGAGATCCGGTTGGCTTCTGGGGCATATTGAATATCATTCGATAAGCTGACATCCAGTTTAACACCATTCAACTCATAATCTTCATACTTGAAATTGCAACTTGCCACGACAAGATCGTTAAGACGTAATTGTATCTGATAATGTTTGTCAAGTGTCAAGCCAAGAGAATCGTGAAGCTGGAATTCACCGGCATAACTTCCCGGTCTGTGCGGCGATACGGTACCAATTTTTTTATATCCGGAATTATTCCGTATCCATAGTTCCAGATCCTTTCGCAGCAGAAATTTCCGGGCAGACAATGCATACGACTTAAATCGAATGGTTTCATTTGGTTTATACCTGTTTTTATCTGTGATCATGTAACTATAAAAGGACGGGCCTTCGTCATAGTTATAATTTTCATACCCTCTGGGTGCATCATGTTTTACTATTTTAAAAACTGAGGTAAAGTCATCCAATTCAACAGTTACGATCCGTTCATGCCCCATAACCCAACGGCTTTCGATTCTGTACATATTGCTTTCAAAATCAAGGCCTAACCTTCTCCATCCGATCTTTACCTTGGCATCTTCGCGAATATTTCCGTCCATGTCCATAACCTGCAGGGCGAGTGCATCATATTCATTCATCAAAAACACCTGATACGGCATTACACTTGTATAAACACAATGAAGTTTGTTCCCGATCACGGATGTCAGTATAAAATGTCCTTTTTCAGGCCGGTCTAACCAGCCTTCTTTCACGTCAAATGTATCAATTCTGGTGTGCAACATTGTATACACGAGAGAATCGTGTTTTTCATGCAGAAGCCACTTCTTTGCTTCTTTGTTGCTTATCTGGTATACAAATCCGACGGAGGGTTCGGTGTCCCAGTTAATTTGTCCGGGTGATTCTGAAAACGATAAAAATACACATCCTAGAAAAAAAAGCGTAAAAATTGTCTTCATACTGTTAGTATTTAATTATAAAAATAATCCTGCAATCTGAACGAAAAATGAACATTTCGGGTCAGGTATTTGTAAGATGCATGGAAGTCGGGGATTCCATAAAAAATATATTTAACAACTGTTTTTACGGAGTAAATAATTCAAATTCCTGTCTTATTCTAAGATATTTTTTTTAAATTAACCGCTTTAGTGTCTCATAAATCAGGTTAATATGTTTGAAGAACAGGAGGTAATAAACCTTATTCTGAGTGTTATGTTGTTCCTGATACTCATCCGATTATATTATCGTTCCTCAAAACGGATTTCAACGTTGTGGATTTATGGGATTATTTGTATAATTCTAGGAGATGTTTTTACTATTGCTGAAGGATATGTACTTCCAGACCTGCTAAATTCATTGGAACATTTTTGTCTGTTTTTGTCAGCTGTTATATTTTT
>JBNKDZ010000215.1:0-2316 GCA_050288525.1 Cyclobacteriaceae bacterium | reverse complement strand
CAATAAGGGAGCCGGAAGGATGGCATAGGCGCAAAGAGCACAGGTCGCAAAGTGGGATTACCTCACCAGACTGCCTTGTCATCTATTCTTCCTTTTCGAAAAACACTGGTATTATCCATTGCAGGTTTATTGGTTCTCCGTGATGATAAATAACATCCCATTCCGGTATAGATTTTACAATTCTTACCGCTTCCTGATCTAATTTTTTATCGTAGCCACGTATCACAGCAACACTCTCAATCCGGCCTTCAGGGGTCACCTTACATATTTTCACAAAAACCTTTGCTTTATCAACTGAATCCGGTAAAAGAGCATTGTTTGTGTTTGAACGGATGAATTCCTTTAGCAATTGTTGATCCTGTGTGTATTTGCTTTTTCGGGATTTTGAATTGTCGTATTTTTTCAGGCCGGTTAATATGCCGTTAGAAAAAATGAATTCACGTTCAAATTCATAAATTGAAGCATATCCCATATGTTCGTAATGAATAAGCTTTCCATAAGGATTCAGGATTGGAAAGCTAACCCAGTCTGCAAAGATTTTCGTGTCTGTATTCCGGTCTTTAAAAATCAGTGCAAGATCAATTGTGGATGATTCTCCCTGCAATTCCAGTAAAAACAGACTGTCATTTTTTAATTCCCAATATCCGATATATCCACGCCAGCAGGCTGTTGAGTTGTGTCCATATTCGTCAAAAATACTGTCGGGTCTCGGAGAAGTCTCAAAATAGGATTCCAAAGGATTGGCAAAGATTGAAAGGGTGTCGCCGTTATCGATCAGGAAATCAGGGATTTGGCCTGTGCCGGAAGCGTTTTCTATAACGGAGGTCAGGGTAATCAATAACAGGATGTAACGATATATTCTTATGCCATACTGTTTAATCATGTGTTACGATTATTTATCAAATTTCTTTATTTCAGACAAACCAAGTTTAATAAAAAGCTTTTCCAATTCCATAATAGCCGGTTTTTTAAGGATTGTATTCGTCGACACAAACCGATCAGCTCCATGGAATATGCCTAATTCGCCTGTGCGGGATCGTACAACTACATTTTTTAGTAAGGCTTTTATCAGTTCGGTTTCTGTATTGTTTAGTTTTATTTCCATATAACAGTTATTCAATCACTTCACCATTAAAATTAAATTTATATGTTCTGTTTTCCCAGTCCGTCGCCCGGATGTACATATCTGTGATCTCAAAATCATCTGTTCCTTTTTCTGTGGTGAAAATATCGGCTCCGCTTCTTTGCCAGAGAACGTTGCCATCATGATCTAGTCTGGTAATTTCCATTTCTCCGTGCACGATGTAGCTCTTCTTGTACTGAAATATTTCAAAACAGGTTGATTTGTCGCTCCGGGTTTTCCAGAGTAATTTCAGGTCGGGTAGTGACAGGCAGAAAACTGAAGCAGAACAGCACAGCACCAGCCTGTCGTCCTCAATAATGTGGGATGTGGCATGAACACCGGTTCCACCTCCCGGAGAGCCGATAATTGCCGATGCCTGTAGGGCGTTATTTTCGTATACCTTAATCCCGATCGTAACCGGGAAAATAAAATCCGAATCCAGATAGACGTTTTTGTACTGAAAATGATTATCGGCTGAGCCGGGTGTAAACGTTTCGTCTTTTTGTATTTCTATCCGGTATCGTTCTGTTTCTGTTTTCATTAATATAGTTTATCGAAAATCCGATTTGTGGTATTAAAAGCTTATCAGATAAAGATACAAAATCAGGGCGACAAGGATTTGATTCTACATTATTAATTGGACGAAATCATCTGATTCCGAAGTTGTAATTATTTGATTGTTCTAATAGTAGATCCTCAGATCATCAAACCATATGTGGCAGTCGACCGATGGTGCCCAGCTGGCATCGGCCCCTCCATGGAAGGTGGAGAAGTAGAAAATATCAACGAGACTTCCATCGTTCACGAACCGGATATCTGTGCGTAACAGCGCCTCTTCTCCGTTTATCCAAATCTGAACTTCACCATTATTGTTGTTGCCTGTATTGATTTTTATACGTTCGGTAACCTGGTACCATTGCCCTTTTTGAAAGATTACGTTTCCTGAATTCGTAGCAAGTTGCATGTCTTCACCATATGTGCCGGGTTTGTCCATATGATACAAATAAAGAACAGCGCGTCCACCAGGGCGCCACATCAGCCGGGCCGAGAAGCCATTGGTCCCGTCACAGGTGCCTCCTCCGCTGCAAAGGCCTTCACCTGCCAGCCCCGGAAGCTTGCCTCCTTCATTGCTGCCGCCCCAGTCAAAATTGTCTGAAAATCGCAGCCAATACGAGATATAAACTTCTTCCCGG
>JBNKDZ010000214.1:0-4178 GCA_050288525.1 Cyclobacteriaceae bacterium | reverse complement strand
TACAGTGCTGGCAAGGAATGGAGGAGGCGAATCGGAATTGTCGAACGAAGCCATTGCAATAACTCCTGAAAAGATTATTTACATTAATGTTAATTCATCATCTGCTTCGAATGTCCCATCGCCTACAAACGGGATTTATTGGAATAACCTGGCAAGTATTCCTCAGGTGAATTCCTGGGCAAATCTCGTTGAAAATGATGGTACTGCATCAAGTGTTACATTGTATCTGAATAATGCTGTTGGAGGTGATACAGGATGGGGTTATATAACAGGTGATGGTATATATCCAGATAGTGCCTGTAAATATTCGTATTATGTTAATACGGGTGAAATAATGGAATGGGTATTGAGTAATCTGGATGTAAATAAGAAGTATAATCTATCATTTTTTGGAAGCAGAAGAACTCTGGTAGGAACAGCAAGAGATGGTGAGACATTTTATAAATCAGGTAACCAGACTGTTTACCTGAATGTTTATGGAAATAATAAAGATCGGGTATTGATCCGTGATCTTTCGCCGGATTCGGAAGGATTTATACCATTTCAGTTTGAAGCAGTTCCTTGGGGCCAGGCATTAAACTACGGTTTCCTTGGTGTTGTTGAACTTCAGGTATACGACGAAAAAACGGATCAGAACAGACCGGATAATACATACTACGTAGCTGCAGACAGTGATCCGACAGTGCTCTCAAACTGGAGTTCAAATCCGGATGGTACTGGTACCAACCCGGCTGGGTTTAGCCAACCAGGACTAACATTTGAAATACCCTCAGGTGTTACAATAAATCTAACTTCAGATCTTAATATCACCGGAGCTGGATCAACTTTACAATTTAACAACAATACTTCCATCTCCTGCAATCAGCCGGGGCTCACCATCCAGGCTTCTATACTTGACATCACTGCAGGAGCAAATGTGCAGTTGACAGGTGCGAATGTGGCATCTGCAACCATCGTTTCAGGCAGTGAAGGGATAAACATTCGCGCAGGCGGTATTTTAAATATCGGGGACGGAAC
Organism: Cyclobacteriaceae bacterium; assembly: GCA_050288525.1. GTDB lineage: Bacteria > Bacteroidota > Bacteroidia > Cytophagales > Cyclobacteriaceae > JBNKDZ01. The sequence continues at coordinate 3,161 of JBNKDZ010000214.1, read as the reverse complement.
TTTACAAGTTTCAGGATCGGGAACGTTAAATGCAACAGGTCACGTTGGTGCTGTCCGTTGTACTGAAGGAACCATTGAATTTACCAATACTGTTGCTTCCAACTCTAACCTCTATACCACATCCGACAGTCGTGTAGGACGTCTTGCACTCGATTATACACATGCAGGACAAGTGATTCTCGGTTCTGCCGTGAACATCTCCGGTGTCGTGGACATTCAGGATGGTGAACTTGTTTCCAATGGCAATCTGGTTCTGCTGTCTGATAACGCAGGAACAGGCAAGATCACTGAAATGGGAGTCGGTAGTTCAATCGTTGGGGATGTTGAGTTCCAGCGGTATTGGGAAAGGACAAGAGGAGGATTCTATTATATCGGTACACCGGTGTATGACCAGACACTGGCAGACTGGGCAGCTGACTTTATCGTAAGAGGATATGACCCGGATGGATGGAAAAATGTTAATTCGTATGATGAAGCAACCTATTCCTGGATTCCATTAAGTGGATTAAATGCAACACTTTCGCCCGGGGTTGGGTATAATGCTTATCTGTACCATGCAAATTTCACTGATGACGGATGGGTCAGATTCTCAAATACAGGACGCCCTGTCATCGGTTCGGGAAATGATGGAATACTTACAGCCGGAGAGACATTTGATTTTAACCTAAGTTATACCGATGTAGTGAATGAGGAAGAAGAAGGATGGGTGTTGATCTCAAATCCTTATCCGTGCGATATCGATTGGGTGAGTCTGGGATGGGAAACCCCTGACCCTGCATACATTAGTAATGTCAATCCAACAGTTCATATTTATAACGGACAAAACAGGGTTTATGAAGCGTATAGTGCGCTTACCAGTTCAGAGATTATCATTCCGCCGGGACAGGCATTCTTCGTAAAAACGTATGGCCCGAATCCGATATTAAGAATTTCTGAAAGTGCAAAAACGACTACAAACGGAACATTTAAGCGGGTTGCTGCTATTCAGGATTTACTTACCATGCAGCTCACAAATTCAGATAATGAAAATGCCAAAGCCTATTTAAGGATTAAAGAAGGATCAACAAACGGATATGATTCAAGATATGATGCTTTTGTACGGGAAGGAGGGAATATGGCACTTTCTACCATCAATAATGACAATTCGGATCTGGTTATAAATGTTGTTCCTGAAATCGAGAATAATATTGTTTTACCATTGAATACCAATGTTCCGGAAAATGGCAATTATGTTTTGTCCTTTAATGGTATCAGTTCATTTAATAACGGATTAAAACTTTCTCTGAGAGATAAATACAGCAATGAATATGTTGCCTTGGAAGGTGAAAATGTGCAATATGCTTTCTCAACGAATGATAATCCTGCTTCAAAAGGAGTTGAAAGATTTGAATTGATCGTTGAAAAAATTGTGGAGATTTCTGTTCCAGATATGAAGCTTGAAAAGAATGACGTTATTGGTGTCCCGGTGATCGTATCAAATTTCAGGGATATTGTTTCAACTCAATTCTCAGTGCAATGGAATCCTGATGTAGTAGCTCTTGAAAGTGTTGGTGATTATAAACTGCCAGGTCTGGGTATCGGAAATTTCGGATTAATGGATTCTGATAAGGGTGTACTCAATTTTTCATGGGACAGTAATTCTTTATCGCCTGTTGACGCTCCGGATAGTACGGCCATATTTGTAATGTATTTCAAAAATAAGAACAGTAAGGAGAAATTCACAGAAATCCGGATTACAGATGAACCGGTATCCATTGAAATAGCAGACAGCAATCTGGATCTTTTAAAATATTCAGTTGATAACGGAAGCATCCAGATTTTGCGAAAAGCCAAAATATCCGGTAAAATTGTTAAATCGAACGGCGACACGATGCCGGGTGTAAAATTAACTTTCTCCGGAGATGGTACAGAATTGTCCCAATTGTCGGATGATAACGGAGAATTTACATTTGAAGGTAAAACAGGTATTCCATATGTACTCAAAGCAGAAAGTGAAGGTGATGAGGGCTTATCGGAATTATCCACACTTGATATTATATATTTGCGACGTCATTTGCTTAATATTCAGCCATTTAACCATTATTTATCTTATTGGCTGGGAGATTTGAACGGTTCTAAATCATTAACAGCGCTGGATATTGCTATAATGAGAAATATTATTTTAGGGAATGGTGCAGAAATTCAGGTTCCCAAATGGTATTTCATGTGTAAAGATATGGATATCAGTGATCCTTATAGCATAACTCCGGGGTCTTTTGAATTCAATATTGATCATGATTCCACAGATATAACTATTAGTGGACATCAGACCGGCGACATTAGCAGTTGTTTTATCTCATCAGCAAGGACTGATAACCGTGATTTTGTGAAGTTCTATTTAAGTGAAAAGGATATTTCTTATGACTGCGATAAAATCAGAATTCCTGTTAAAACGCAGAATTTTGAAAATGTCAATGGATTCCAGTTTACTGTTTCGTGGGATGAAGATTTATATGAGTTTATTGATCTGGAAAATGAGGAGGTACAAACGTTATTTAATAAAGAATTTGTTAATCAAGGTAAACTTACTCTTAGTTGGGATGATGAATCAGGAAAAGAAATGAGTTTAAATGAAGAATCTACCTTATTAAATCTTGTATTAGAAAGGAAAGACGTCAAAGATGTCCGCTCAATTATTGAAATAAATTCTGAAATAACACGTGCTGAAGTTGTTAAAAATCTTCAACATGTTAAATTTGTTTCAGAAGGTCTGAATATTTCGGATGAATTGTATCAAAGCAATTTCATATCGAACTACCCTAATCCATTTGATAAAGAAACGGCAGTACAATTTAGTCTTCTGAAAGATCAAAAAGTAAACATTGCTATATTTGATTCCAGAGGTGTCTTGGTCGATCGTTATGAAAACCATTTTAAAAAGGGAGTAAACGAATGGGTCTGGAATACTGAAAACAGATTAGGAAGAAAACTTGACAAAGGAATTTATATATGTACTATTTTTAAGGATAATAGTGTGGTCTCACGTAAAATGATCATCAATCAATGATAAAAGAAGTATTTATTCATAAAAAGTTACTTATAGTATTTAGCATAACCTTAATTGTATTGCTTGTAGTTAATAATGTAGGATTTGCTCAAACACCTCCTGTTGATTGTACTCC
>JBNKDZ010000213.1:0-3875 GCA_050288525.1 Cyclobacteriaceae bacterium | reverse complement strand
CCAGACGGTAGTCTTGTCCTCCGGTTCCATGTCCGGACTAAGATGTGCCGTGGTATGATGACCAAAGAAGTCAAATTCGATATGATCTTCTGCGATATGAATGGTTTTGCAATTCAGGATCTCACAAAAGAACATTTTAGTGACTCCGAGGCTTTTTACCTGAAAAGCATAATGAAATGGTGTACTCATATTGTATAAAAATTTTCTTACCTATTAAATGTAATCAATAAATTTTAATTGTTTGGAATGATTTTACCAATTCATCACCCGATTTTAATACTGGTCGTAGGACCGTTGCACTAATCCTACGACCAGAGGTAATTGATCGGTTTAGGATACCTGATTATTGATTGGGAAAATGGATGTCCTGTAATACCTCACAGGACATCCGTAAGATCATGCATTTTCGGTCGGACAGGTCGAGTACCTTTGTTCGGCACTCTTAATGATCATATTCAGCATTTCAGGATACGAGATATCGGCGATTTTACACATTTTTGCCAGATGTCCGTCCCAGCACCATCCGGGATTTGGATTGACTTCAAGAAGTCTGGGAGTACCATTTTTATCAATTCTCCAGTCAAATCGAGCATAATCCCGACAATTAAGGCGGCTAAACAGCTTGATGCAGCTGTTGATCAGGAACTGAACAGTTGCTTCAGGCAAATCAGCCCGTATCGATTTAATTTTCCAATAAGGACTTTCAGAGTCCCATTTTGCTTCGTACCCGCAAATTTTTGGCAGGTCAGCAGGCAGGTCAGAGTAATCTTCCTCAATGATCGGCAGAACAGTATAGTCATTCGGCATATTTCCTATAATGCCAACGCTGATATCCTTTCCGGGAAGGAATTCTTCGATAAGAATGTTGGAGTCAAATCCTGTTGTACTACGTACATGGAGTATGGCCTTTTCAAGTTGCAGGATGTCATTACACACACTGTTTTGGTTTATACCAATACTCGAATCGCCGAGGTTGGGTTTTACAATCACCGGAAACGTAAGCGGAAAATCCATAAATGTGGTATCTTCCGGCTTGATTATGTAAGCCTGAGGAACAGGAATATCCATCTCCGCAGCAACACCCCGTACCAGTGATTTGTCATAACAATAGGCCAGGCACTGAGGATTTCCTCCCGTGTAGGGGATTTCAAGCATCTCGAACAACGCCGGGACATGTAGCTCTTTTTTCGCCTCATTGTTAAATCCTTCATCACATAGATTAAAGATCAGGTCTATTTTTGATTTTTGAGATGTCAGCGCAGGTATCAGGGTCTTATGGTCATCAATATATTTGATTTTATAGTCTTTATTCTCTCCCAGAGCCCGCTTTAATTCATTTATCGTGAAATAATCATCGTCGTCAAATGTTCCGTTGGGTTTAACAGTATCGTTGAGCTTTGGATCTCCCATGACCACATATACCGATTTAGCAGCCGTTTTAAGGGTTTTCCTGGCAGTCCAGCTTTTATGAATCTCGGCTGTGATGATCATACGGTTTGCCATCATACCAAGGTCCTGGTTCCGTATGGATTGTACAACCAGGTTGTCATGTAAAATTATATTTGAAAAATTACATTCGTTGAGTAATTGTCTGATTCTTCCTTCGGTATACAATCTTTCTGCATAGAATTGATCTGCTAGTACGCCTTTTTTAACATGCGCTATAACCTCTCTTGACACAAGTCTTTCACCGTCAGCCGATATACTTCGTTCTCTGCACACATAGTTGTTTTTGTCGATCCATTCCCAACTTCTTCGTTCAAAATTCTTTTTTATAAATTCTCCGTCCGTTATATCAAGTAGCAATTTTCCATTTGGTTTTAAAACCCTTTTTACTTCATTCAAAACTTTCAGATCATCTTCGGCGGTCTCAAAATACCCGAAGCTGTTGCCCGGGATTATGACCACATCAAATGCATCTGTCGGGAAACTTAACTTCCGGGCATCTCCCTCTTTAAATTGAACATTATAGCTTTCCTTTTTTGCAGTTTTCCGGGCCTGTACAATGAGATAGTGCGATCTGTCCAAACCGTTCACGTTATGATACCCTTTTTGATATAATCCGATCGTATGCCGACCTTGTCCGCAACACAGATCAAGCAAGTTGTGGTCTTTTTGTAAACCAAGAGCCTTTATGAATAATTCGACTTCCTGATTTGTAATCAGGGTATCATTCACAACATCCCCGTCTGTGCGAAGATAATTGGCATTGAATATTTCTTTCCACCATTCAGATTTTACATAACTTTCGAGGCTGTCTACCGGTCCCAGAACGGCAGTGGCGTCATTAGACTTTAATTTTTTCATGTTTATATTACTGCATAATTTTTGTTTATAGTATTGATTTTTTGAAATAATCAAATGACTCCAAATCTATTGGAGAAATTTGCTGACGGATTGAATTATGTATGATTTATACTTTAAGAAATGCAAGTAAAAGATAGCTGTGCACTACTATAAAATGGAGCTTGTATGGCCTCCAAAGACAAATATTCAATGAGGCTGTATATGAATATTTGCCAGAATTGGTCAGATTCAGTTCCTTGAAGAGCATCCGACCATTTAGTATACGTTTCATCAGTAAATTGCCGTAGCAATTAATTGTTTCTATATGCTTTAAAAAAGCGGACGAATATACATTTTTTGAATTATAAAATATACGAATATCAGCTAAAAAAAGTGTTTGAAAAATAAAAAAAATTGCAAAAAAACGAAATCATGCGTATGTCTGATCTTATTTAAATATTCCCATATCATCATAGAGGTTTTAATACACACCAAACCTCTTCATTTAATACGTAATTTGCTGTCAATTTAGTTGATTAATAACAAAAAATAAATTATTCCTACAAATCCGTTTAAACAGGGATTTTTGATAAAAAGAGGAGTGTTATTAGGGCGTTTTTTAAAAATAACGAACATGTGTATGTATTATGACCTGAATTGCTGTTATTATTTTGTTGTATTTGGGTTACAGACTAAAAAAATAATGAATTAACTATTTAGGATAACCACACAAAGCATTAGTGATATTTTTTATAATAATCAAAACTACTCGGCAGGCAAAAAGTTATAAATAAACAGGTAATATGATTTATAAATCAGACAATTATCATGAAGGGTGAAGGAAGGGGAAACGATATAGGAAATGCAGCTAAAAGAAATTATTCTCCATTCACATTTTCTTTTGTAATTCTTCTGTTGTTTATCTCCGGAAGTGTGACCGGTGGTATGACAAATTTACGGTTTAAAAATCTGAATGCTAAAAATGGATTGTCTCACAGCTGGATCATTAGTCAGTTTCAGGACAGCTATGGCTATATGTGGTTTGGAACGTATAATGGAGGCATAAATAAGTTTGACGGTTACAGTATAACCGTTTATGAATATGATCCGAAAAAAATAAATAGTCTGAAAAGTAACAGGATAAATGCTTTCCTTGAAACATCAGACAGTGTCCTTTTTGTTGGTACCCAGTCAGGAATTAGTGTTTACAACAGGGACAAGGATCATTTTATGCCGTTTCCGTTGTTGACAAATGAAATAATAACAGACCTCGTTGAACTGGAGGATAAAAAATTGCTGGTAGCAGGCACAGAGCAGTTCTACCTGATAGATCGGGAAAAGCAATCTGTCTTTTCATTATGTCACGGCATAAACAATATGTGCGATGCAGGATATTTCCTTACCCATATATTAAAAGACAAATATGGAAATCTGTGGATAGGAACAACTAAAGGATTATATAAGATAGATGTAAAAGACTGGAAGCTGACTCAACACAAACATCGGGAAAATGATCCGAATAGCCTGGCAGGAGATATTGTAACAGGAATTGGTACGGATAGAACAGGCAGGCTATGGATTGGGACCCG
>JBNKDZ010000212.1:0-4713 GCA_050288525.1 Cyclobacteriaceae bacterium | reverse complement strand
TTTCAATAATTCTTTTAAATTATTTGAATGGTTATCCTTAGCGCCTAAAAACACATTATTATTTAATTCAAAAGACATTGATACAAATCTAAAAGCATTAACCAACAAAACAGATGAAGCATCAGAATTTATATCATTGCTAACTTCGATAAAAGATGAAAGGAAATTATTTTATCAGTTTGTAGTAGAGCATTTTGGACTTGAGGAAATTATGCCATGGGCTGTACGAAGGAAAACAAATAGAGACGAACTTCTGTAATTGAATTTCAGATGGTATTGAATATTTACTATTGAAATCTGCATCGTAGGTTTTATACCAAAGACATTAGTTATTATGTAAATCATTGTCAAAAAAGCCCAAAGAACTGGAATTACTTACCGGGAGGTTTTGCATGGTATCTATATAAAAACCAATAATTCTTTGACAGGCAACATTCTACTTTACACTTTTCACATTCTGCTATTCAGTCATTGAAACTTTTCTATCCTGTTTTGCAGGTTTTAACTCTTGTGGTTATATTCCAAAAATTTTTTTGTTCAATAATTTTAACGGCACAGAATACAATTACCATGATCGAAACATTTAAAAATATTCAAAACTGGCAAACTGAAAATCTAGTCAGGAAGATGAACTCTCTGAATAAAGGAGCTGATAAAGGTCAGATTGCTGAGGTTGAAAAATTACTTGACGAGAAATTACCGGATCAGTTAAGAGAACTGTATATCACTTGTAACGGGGAGAAAGGAGATGCCTCTGGCTGTTTTTTTGGACATCGCTTTCTGCCGTTAGATGAAGTGGCCAAAAATATCTTATTTGGCCTGTCGTTGGTCAAGCCTGAAACAAGAACGTTAACTGACCCGGAAAAATCAGAGCAACTGATAAATAAGATCGTTGATTTCTATTATTCAAAAGCTCCGAAAAAAGGATTTTTTAAGAAAACCTGGGATAGAATTGAATTCTCATGTGGTGTAGGTTATTATGGTGGTCCGTATTTGTACAAACCCGACAAAAAAAAGGAGATCATTAAAATAGGTTTCGAGGCTTATAAAGAATTGTCTCCGATAATTAAAGAATTGCATGAACTGGAGAAAGACTCGTATAACTGGGATGAACTTGAGTTTGTTTTATACTACAACAAGAAATATGATGTAAAGAGAACAGATTATAATTTTAACGAGGAAATTTCATTTACGTCAACCCCGGAAGGAGCAATCAAAAAAATGTATTTTAACCCGAAATGGATCCCGGTATTTTCGGACCACGGGGGAAACTTTATTGGCGTAGATCTGGATCCGGATGTAAATGGGAAAAAAGGACAAATAATTATTTTCGGCCGGGATGAGGATGATATGTTTGTGCTTTCAGACAATATCGCTGACTTTTTCGAATGGATAATTAAGATCCTTAGAGAAAGATCTGTTGACTTAAAGAAGAAAATTCATTTGCATGAGGTTTTTAAGGAGATGATCAGGGGAATGGAATAGAAGTAACTAATGACGAACAAGATACTAATCAAAAATTTATTTACTGAAAGAAAGATTCAGGGCAAGCAGTGGAATGCTCCACTAAACCTTTATCCATAATACAAATATGAATCAACGGGTAAAAAGAACGGATTATTAATTTTGGTATTGAGCATTTTCAGTATTTTGAATTACCACTGCTTATAGCCAATCTGGTGATTTAATTTCAGGTCTCATATTCATTTTTTATAGGATTAAATTACAATCTGATAGGGGAAATGCGATTTTTTGATTATTTTAATAGATGTTTGAAATTCAATTTTTCACGCTCAAAACTGTTGTAACACATTTTAAAACATGTTCTCTTTTTTAGGTACTCAATTTAGAACAAAACAACAGTTGAAAGCGACAAATTAACAAATCAATAAAATGAAGAATTCACTTTTGAAATGCTTAATACCACTTTTAATGCATAGCCTGGTCGGATTCGGGCAGACAGCTACATTCTCATCTGATTTTGAAGACCAGAATACAGATCCGGAAATCGGGGGCTCGGCACGTATGGAGATAGGGACGAGCGGAGGTATGTTTGTTGTCCCAAATCCGCATCCTGATGCCCGAAACAGTTCTGATTATGTCTTAAAACATTTTACGGAGCCAGGTACAGGCGGACGGGCAGAATATACCGTTGCACGACACGAAACAAATGAAAAAACGTATATCTATACTTGGAAGCGCTTCCATCCGACAGACATGTTTACAGATATTGAAATAGCTGGTTGGGTTTCACTGAATCAATGGAAAACATGGCCTTGTGAGTACTATGGCTCAGGTATATATGATTTTTCGGATGAGATCTGTTATGGAGGAGGCATATTTAATGATATGCGTTATGAAGACCCCGGAATTATTGAGTTTATGTTACGGGCAGCTCCCAGTTGCAATGTTGATTTTTATACCATACCTGCAGGCTACTGGAATGAGTTTGTCCTCGAAATATTTTGGACTGAATCAAACAACGGGTATTATCGAATATGGCGGAATGATACCCTGTTTGGATATTCGGACAACATAAAGACGCTTTTCGATGGTTTTATTGAAGGTACATGTGATGTATATTGGTCGAATGGCCTTTATACCTATTGGGACAAAACGGGAAATGAAACCGCCGATTCACTCATAGCATACCTGGATGATGTTGTCTTATATGATATTGATAGCGGTTATACGATTAGTAGTGTATGTCCGGATTGTGAGGTTGCTCCGTCTGTTCCGACCGACAGCATTGTATACAGAATAAATGTAAATAATTCTTCTGCAGAACCAGGTGGGTATAATAATTTTATAGTCAGCTGGAGAGATGAGACGAATATAGACAATATCTCAAGTACTTATGGCCAAAGTAATGGCATTGATGTTTATTTATTCAGTGAAGCAACGGCAGCCGGCAACAACGCTTTGGAAAGTGATTGTTTCCCGGATGCTGTTATAAAAACGTCTGCAACCTGGAATGACACGGAAATACATCAGATAGATTTGAAAGAACTGAACCCGGCACATACCTACACGTTTAAATTACTTGCAGCAACATCAAATTCAGGGGCAACAAGAGGTACACAGATCTGGACAACGGAAGAAAACAGAGACACAGTATATGCGTCCGGCAATACGTGTGATGTTGCTATTCTAAAAAATTTAATGCCGGATGCCAACGGAAATCTGACAATTAACGTACGTTCAATTGATGATAATGATCCAAGAGCATATATAAATTGCATAGAGATAGTTGAATATACAGCGAACAACATCACCTCTGTCAAAAACATTAAGCACGAATTGAAAATATTCCCGAATCCCGTTACCGAAAACCTGTTCGTAAAGAGCGAAACAGTTCTGTCCAATATTTCAATATATTCGTATGATGGTAAAAGAGTAAAATATGTTGAAAATACGTCATCAGTTAATGTCTCTGACCTGCAAAAAGGAATTTACATCGTCTTAATTGACCTACATGAATCGTTTAAAATGCTTAAAGAATAATCCCGCTTTACCCTGGTTCGTGTTTACTTTGACTTCGTGCTACCGTACCACACTTTTGATCTTAACCGACTTTAACAGAGAAATCATTCTTTTATGAAATAACAAAAGAATCATATGAGCAATTAGAAGTCTCGCTTCGGATTCATATGAATAAATCAGTTGTGATGGACAAATATTTAAGAATACTTTTTGTATCTGTCATGCTAACTTTTCTAACCTGTACAGCAGGTTTTGTGTTTCTGAAAGAAAACTTTTAGTAATTAAAATGGTTGATTAACAGTTGGAATGGATGATTATAGGTTCTGAGGAGGTAAAATAAAAGTTAGTTGTCAATATTTTGCAGAACAAAGCAATCCGATTCAACTGTAAAAAGTCTACAATATGAGTGAAGGCTAAATTAATACATTATGAAAACAACAAATTATTATAATACTTTTATTGAGATAGCTGATGATTGTCCGGTATCATCGTCGGAGATTCCGCCAATAAAAGGGGATAAATTAACTGTTGCAAATATTCAATTTGATTTGATACACCAGAATCCTTATACGTATACGTCAGATGATATTTTGTTTTTGGTCTATGCTCAAAGAAATAATATCAGGAAGGAAGATCTGAATGCAGAAAAGAAAAAATTCTTTTCAAAAGGACAACCGTGCTTTCGTTCATCACCATTGACAAAAAGATATGGATGGGGTGTGCATAGCGATAATAATGCCCGGATTGCCTTAATAGCACTGGATTCGGATGAATATGAAAAACTAAAACATGATGGCAATACGAAGGTTTTAAAAGCAATGCGATCGAAAAAAGTTTAGATGAGTTTTAGAATAAATGTGTTACCAGAGCGAGATTAAGTTCAATCTCATATCTGTTTCGCCATGCTCATGTCTCATCATAGCCGTCATCCAAATTTGCGCGTTTTGAAAAAAATGTTATGCCTCTGAATGACGAATATTTATTGGATTATTTCTTAGGTTGATGGTTATGGTGTCTCATGAAACCACTTCGCTCTTATTCCTAAAGAATTTAATTTAAATCTGAAAGATGAAATGCAAATTTTTGGTCATATTAATGGTAGAGTGTTTTTGAAATGATAACTTAACTATAAAAACAAATGAATTATGGGTCTATTGAACTTTTTTAAGAAGAAGAATGTAATAGCCACCTGTTATGGTTGTAACAGAAAAATCTATGAAGGTGAAAAGT
>JBNKDZ010000211.1:0-17050 GCA_050288525.1 Cyclobacteriaceae bacterium | reverse complement strand
ACATTATTATAAAGGATATGATACCATTCACCGGCCATCTTATTTATACCATTTACATCTACCGGTTTTAATGGATGTTTTTCATCAACAGGAAGATATTCCGGTTTACCATATATCTGTCTGGTACTCGCAAAAATTATTTTCACATTTGAATTGAATTTTCTACAGCATTCCAATATTGATAATTGTGCTGTTGCATTAATTTCAAGATCAGTAAACGGATTCGTCATTGAATCCATATGACTGGTTTGCCCGGCCAAATTGAAAATTAAATCCTTGTTTTTTACTAAATACTTAAAGCTATGTTCATCCCGAACATCGGAAATGTTAATTTTTAACTGATCACGAACGTCTTCTATATTAAAAAGATTTCCTCCATATTCTGGAATCAAACTATCAACAATAGTAACACGAGCCCCTAAAGACACCAATTTTTTTGCAAGCTGTGAACCTATGAATCCTAAACCTCCGGTTATTAAGACCTTTTTATTGTTATAAAATACTCTCAAATTCTAAAATAGCTAGATTAAATCGATTAATTTTTTTAATTTAAATTTCATCTTTTCTATAAAAGTGAAATGTTTTAAATTTTTCGGTTTAGACTTATATTCTGAATCAATTATTAAATCAAATATGCTTTCTTTCGGAAATAGTTTTTTCCCAAAAAAGGCTATTTCAATTGCATAACCATATTGTCCTAACTCAGTTGAAAATATCCACATTAAAAGCAACTCACGAATATCATAATCCTTTAATTTTTCGATTTCTTTTAAATAAGTGATTTCTCCCCAACCAGGTGACATTTTTATTTCATTTTGATCAACTTCTCCAATAAATTGTCCATGTATTCTTTTATCACCTTTTATTCGTAAATTAGTAACCCAATAGTCCATCTTTTCAAAATATCCCATTAATTCAAATAATTTGTCTTCACCTATATACGCATTTGTTATACCTGGTTCAAAATCAGCAACAATTATTGAATCTTGTATTACCTTAGGTAGACTGGAAAATAAACGAAGATCTGTTCCTTGACTATCTGATTTATACCAATCAATATAATCCAACTTTAGTTCATGAAGTACGGAAGATAATGTCCTGGCATTGATTTTAATCTCTTCTACTATTTCAAATAAATGTGCAAAACTCCATTTTTTTAATTGACTAAGATTAGGTTTTAAAGTACTGGAACACTGAGGATATTTAGTTAAATAAAAGGGAGATAATTCATTTTCTTCAACCCCAACAATGCAAGGAAATACATACAAATCCTTAAATCCACTATTGTTGGAGATATATCCCATCTCTCTCCTATCTGCATCAAATGCTATCCCAATTGAATACTTTGCAAAACTTTTCCAAACAGGATGGATATTGCCAGCAGCCCCGATATCTAGAAGAACCGGTGGCCTTTCAATTAAACTTTTATGCTCAAATATTTTATCTATTATATTCATCCTTCATATTTTAAAATATACCCCTTATAGATACCAATTTCACTGCCTAATGCGATCTTCATACATTCAAAAGAAGGGAAATCTATAATTAGGTCGTAATTTACAAACATATCAAGCAACTCCTTCTCACTAAAAAATCTTGTCGGATAAGAAGCTGAATATATATGTTCAGGAACCTTTTGCACAGTGATTCTTGATTTGTCAGACTGGATAATAGCTGTTTTATCAATGATTACATATTTGATCTTTGAATCATTCACTAATTTTATAATTTCTTGAGGTTCTCTTAAATATTGTAGCACACTTGAAAAAATTATACAGTCAATATCCCCTAATTTCTCTATTTTTTGTATAGAATCATGAAAAAATAATCCCTTGATCTTTATATTTGACTGACCGAATTCAACAAAATGTTTTTGTTCGACAACATTCCATTCAAAATAATCTAAATGATCAAGAAAACTTTTATGTTGAATGAAACTACTTCCTAATGAACCTCCAAAATCAATAATTCTTAATTTATTATTTGGTGCTGCAACTTTGAGTAAGCATCCAAGTAAGGGCCATGAATATTCTAATTTTTCAAAAATAACTGAATCTCTTTCAAAAGCCCCTTCCCCGTTGATTACTTTCAAAGTAGCTTCTTTCACTTTCTCAAAAATAATAGCGTCGTCATATTTGCCAGACTCCATTAAAGCATCATCCCATGTGAGAAAATCACCAAACCACCCAGACTCAATCTCTTTCTTCTTGGACTGCCTTATTTTGCGAATCAGGACATTCACTACTGGTGTAATAAATTGCCTTATATATTGATTCATTTGTACTGTTGGTTTATAAACATTTTTGATATTTTAAATAAAGCTAACTTAAAATTTCCCGCTTTAAAATGAGAAATCGCTTCCAATATACTAACTCTAGATGACACCCCATTTTTTCTTTTTATCATAATTTGATTAAAAAGGTCATTAACTCTTTTATCATTTTTATCATAATTGCATCTACTTAATAATTCTTCATAATTATACCCAGTCCTTTCTAAAAGCCCAGCACCTAAGTATCTGAGATAACTAATAGCAAAATTTCTTCTCTCATCATTATCTAAAATCTTATCCCAAGTGTTTAAATACTTTTTAACAGGCTCTTGATGCTTATGAATACTTTTTCGATCAACTAATTTCCCATAAAATATCTTATTTTCTCCTCCATAATGAATCATGGTAGGCTCAAATTTTACCCCTAAAAATCGGCATAATTTCTTGACTTCTTCGTTTGGATTTTCTATTAATGATTCATATTGTAAACTAATACTATTAATTTTATCATTCGAAATTTGATCCCCCAATATTTTATATCCATCTAATAAATCTTCTCTAATTCCATCTCTTCCTAATGCTTTTAAATTCCCATCTACCATATTTTCAATAAATGATGCAAGAATTGATAAGGGATTACGTAATAAAAAAATATATTTTGCATCTGGATATACTTTATATAACTCTGGTAAAGCAAGATAATACCTACTTGTTTTATCAAGAAAAATCCTCTTCCCTGTCTTTCTTAAAAATGCTGAATATAAATAATCTGCATATTTTCTCACTCCCTCATAGTATACCTGTTCATTACCATCTATCTGTACTAAAAAATCAGTTAATGCAATCCTACCAATTTCAGGCTGATATTTCGCATAAAATGTATTCTGACGGAGTGTCAGTAAATGGGGGAATAGTACCCAAGGTTCTGCAGAAGCTATAATATCTGAATGATTCCCTAAAATATGCTGAAGGAGTGTTGAGCCACTTCGTGGCAAAGATATTAAAAAAATTAATTCAGTCTTATTCATCTTTATTAAAACTAATAGAATTTTTCCATGAAATATTAGGATGCATTATTGAATCTCGATTTATATTAAAAGAATAGCCAAGTTGAGATATTTTAAAACATAAAATATCCTCATTAAATTCATAAACTTCTTTGTTTGGATTATGAAAACCAACTGAAACAAAATAATCTCCTGGTCTCAAAAGTTTTGAAGGAATTATCATTTTTGATTTATGGATACCTTTTTCTTTTAGAAATTGATAATTTTCATCATCATCAATTTCCCAACTTGTAAATAAGGTCTGACCTTGTGAATTTTTTAATCTAACTAAACTAATTACTCCTTTCATTGATTCTTTTATTTCAAATTCAAGATTTACATCAAGTTCAAAATTTGGACTAAACTCTTCCAAATCGGTTTCCCCATTTTGTTCAATATAACATGCCAATAAGCTAACTAATCCATTCTCCTTTTCTTTTCTTAGCCACTTACTTTTACCATTTGATGATAAAAAGAGATATTTTTCTATCATTTGAAAGGTATCGCCTTTATTTACTACTTTACCATAATTTAAAATTAATGTAGTATTGCACAAATCTCCAACAGATTTCATATTATGGCTCACAAATAATACCGTCCTACCTTCACCTTTACTAACATCCTGCATCTTACCAATAGCTTTCTTCTGAAACTCTGCATCTCCAACAGCTAGTACCTCATCTACCACTAAAATTTCCGGCTCTAAAAATGCTGCTATGGCAAATCCAAGACGTACTGTCATGCCTGAAGAATAGCGTTTCACAGGGGTATCCAAATACTTTGCTACTCCCGCAAAATCCACAATCTCATCCAGTTTTCTGGAAATCTCCCACCTGCGCATTCCCATGATTGTGCCATTCATATAGATATTTTCACGTCCGGTCATCTCGGGATGAAATCCGGTTCCTACTTCCAATAATGAGGCTAATCTTCCTTTTGTTTTAATCGTACCAGTCGTAGGAGAAGTCACTCTGCTCAATAATTTCAACAAAGTAGATTTACCTGCACCATTTTTTCCGATAATCCCCAACACTTCTCCCTGTTTTACTTCCAGATTAATATCCTGTAATGCCCATACATGCTCTCCCTTCTCAGCTTTCTGAGTTCGATCATTCACATGGCCTACTTTAGCATATGGGTCTTCTTTACCTCTAACCTTGGCAAACCATCGATTGAGGTCATGAGATATTGTCCCTGTCCCAATTTCACCAACACGATAAAGTTTTGATAGATCTTCTATTTTGATAACTATATCACTCATACCTTCATTTTTTCTAATAATGTTATCATTGATTACTGCCAATCACACAGTATCAATGAAACTTTTCTCCGTTCTGTTAAATATTACAATACCAAAACTTAATAAAATTACCATAAAACCAGCTGAATATCCCAATTGCATCCAGCTAAATGTACCGGATCCAAGAAAAGCATATTTAAAACCTTCCACAATCGACGACATAGGATTAGCCATCAATAGTAATTTGTGTTTTTCCGGAATGGCACTCATAGGATATATTACAGGGGTGGCATACATAAGTAATTGCACTCCAAATACCAATAAAAACGTCAGATCACGATATTTAGTAGTTAATGAAGTGAATATAATACCAAAACCCAACCCAAGTCCAGCCATCAATAGAATATAGACAGGTAATAACAATATATTCAGGTTAGGCTGAATTGATTCAGTCCCGTCTAGGATGTAATAAAGATATATAACTAAAAAGAAACCTATCTGAATGGCAAATTTTATTAGTCCTGATGTGATTTTTGCCAAAGGCATTATCAGTCTGGGAAAGTATACTTTTCCAAATATATTCTCATTTTGTTTGAATGTAACTGCTGTCTGATTGAAACTTTCGGCAAAATAATTCCAGATAACTATTCCTGAAAGATAAAACAGAATCTGAGGAGTTCCATCTGTTGATATCTTTGCAATATTACCAAAAACCAGAATATAAATTGCTGTTGTAAGAATCGGTTGAATTATAAACCATATCGGCCCCAGAATAGTTTGTTTATAAACAGTAATAACATCTCTTTTTACAAACATCCTTAACAAGTCACGATATCTCCAGATATCTGCCCAAGGGATTTCAAATAATGAGGATTGCGGTTTAATTATAAGATCCCAATCCTCATTATCATTAATAACCACAGTTTTAACTTGATCGTTTTGCATTTTTATCCTTACTTAAATATCTACTAAATCTTATTTTCACCCATTAAAAACATACAATACCTGAAATCTTCTTCGGTGTCAATATCGATTGATTGCCGGTCATTCAACTCAACATAACCTATACGATCTCCATAAAGATCTCCTGTGGCAACCTGTTGTGCATAAAATATATCAACTACTCCATTGAGCCTGTAACAATCGGGCAATAATTGCCTCTGATAGTATTCTTTCAGATCAATACCATCAACAAATGCCTGTAATTTGCCTTCTTCCTCTCTAAACATCCAATACGGATGATATACACCTTCTGCTTTCGTAACTGTCCGTATGCACGAATATTTATCCGTAGCTTTCTGAATGCACTGATCGATTATCTCTACTGTCTTGAATGGGGATGTTGGTCTCAAATAGACAATCTTATCTGTTTTCTGATTTTCAGATCGCTGGAGTTCTTTGATCATATAATCTATCAACGGGTAATCTCCGGTCGTATCACCCGCCAGCTCTTTTGGGCGTAAAAACGGAACTTCTGCACCATGCCTGAGGGCCACCTCTGCAATTTCCTCATCATCTGTCGAAACAATCACACGGTCTAATAATGAGCTCTTTCGTGCTGCCTCAATGGTGTAGGCAATCAATGGCTTACCTCCTAACATTTTTATGTTTTTACCCGGGACACGTTTACTGCCCCCCCTGGCTGGAATCAGACCAATATTTGCCATTTTCTCAGACAACATTTTTCCTTATCACTTCTGCTACCCGGTGCGCCACTTCCTTATCAAGATCCACGGATGATGGCAGACTAAATCCACGTTTTGATAAATATTCCGAAACAACCGGCTTAGTATCAATACAATATGATTCATATAAAGGCATCGTGTGTAGTGGATAAAATAACGGTCGTGTCTCAATCCCCGAGGTTGAAAGGGCCTTCATTAGTTCTGTTTTGGATATCTCTGATTTTTCATCTAAAAGAATTGAAAACATCCAGTAGCTGTTTAATGCCCACGCTTTTTCTCCCTGGTATCCAACGGATGGAATATCATCCAGGAACGCTTTATATTGATCCGCAAGTTCCCGCTTCTTTTGCAAAATTTCTGGTAATCGCTCCATCTGGGCTACGCCAATAGCTGCCTGAACATTTGTCATACGGTAATTGTACCCTAATATGTCATGCCAGTATTGCTTTTCCTTTGACATCCCATGATCACGCATTACCATGGCTTTCTGAGCGATTTCATTGTCCTTGAACAAAACCATACCTCCTTCACCGGTGGTAATGGTCTTATTTCCAAAGAAACTGAATGTTGCTGCATCTGCATGAAATCCTACATGCTTGTCATAATATCTGCTGCCTATTGCTTCTGCACAATCTTCGATGATGAGCAGGTTATTATCTTCCGCCAGTTTTTGGATCCCGTAAATTTCACACGGATGCCCATAAAGATGTACGGGAATTATGGCTTTGGTCTTCGATGTTATCTTTGTCCTGATCGTATCAGCCGACAATCCCCAGGTATCTTTGTCTACATCGGCAAGAACCGGTGTTGCTCCGGTATAAATTACAGCGTTAATGGTTGCTGCAAATGTCAGATCCGGAACGATCACTTCATCTCCTTTTCCTATACCCAGCGCCTCAAGTGCAAGATGCAGGGCAACGGTACCATTGCTGACCGCCAAAGCATTGGGTAGTCCAACAAGATCCGAGAACATTTCCTCAAACTGTCGTACAAACTTGCCTTTTGACGAGATCCAGGATGTTTTTATACACTGACTGACGTAATTCAATTCATTTCCGTCCAGCACCGGATTCGCAATAGGCACCCGCCTGATCTTATTTATTGTAGCATAATCTACCACATGATGATCATCATCAACCAGCGGGATCACTTTGATATGATCATTAAGGTTCTTCAGTATAGCCTCATTATCGGAGGTCGCAGGCATGGTAAAAGGGTGGGTATTCATAAACTTCTCCAGTCCATCCTCCATAGTTGCCCCGCCAAGCAATGCCCTTCGTATATCTCCGTCTGTCAGGATCCCTTCAAGTCTCTCTTCATCGCTGACAATAAAACATACCCCTTTGGCATTTTTATCAATTGCATTCAAAGCATCCTTCAGTGTAGCATGCCTGGACACCAGAAAATCGTCTAATATTGATGTATTCCTGAGCAAAATTATATTTGTTTAGTAACAGCTTTTTCCAATAACAGGATCTGGTCTCTGATCTCCTCAACAGAAATATTTTTCACCTCAACAACATGTGTCAGATCTGTAAACCGATGCATTAACGGCAAAAACCAATAGTCTGCATTTAATTTTTTATTATCATCAATTGTCCCGTCATTATCGCTGTGATGTATACCCTTTATTAACCCTGATAACTGATTTACTGAATGCATATAATCGAATCCAAGGGTAGTACCCGACACCTTAAAATGTGCTGTATCCAGCAAAAGCCCAAAATAGGTATGTGATATCTCTTCAAACAATTTGATGATCTCCCCCGGATGGGAGCACAATAACGGGTTTCTTTTTCCCTGCACAAGGTTGAAAGCCGCGCATACATTGTTCTCAATCAGAAAGGGTGTATTTACTTCTTTGGCATATGATAAAATATCCTGTATACCTGTCACAAAATGCTTCCAGAATACCTCCCGGTCAAATTCCGGATCAAATTGTATTGGTTTACCCAGCTCTTCCGGTTTCGGATCGCCGCAAAAGCCTGCGTGGGCGGAGAAAAACGGACTTCCTGATAATGATGCCAGATATAATCCCTGTTTACAGTGCGCAATCGATCTATTCCGTATTGCAGGATCATTGCTGGCTATATTTAACACATAAGAATCTTCAGGTGGTGGAAAATAGTTGTGCGGCATCCGTGGAATATCAGCATGGATATAGGATTCTTTCAACCCCTTTTCATACGACATTCCTGAACTAAATTCCATGAAAAACCCGTGTATTTTCGCAGTATCAATAATTTCTTGTATTGATTTGCCTTTAAATGCTATTGTGCTTACGGCTATTTTCATAAACCTATCTCAAAATAAAGGATATTCCCTGCTTCCTTTATCTGTTCGAATCCCAGTTGTTTGTAAAGTTTTACTGCCGGCGTATTATCTGCATCAACGGATAGACGAATTTTTTTAATTTCCAACTTCCTGCCTTTCTGCAGCAGTTTATCCATTATTTTCTTTCCGATGCCTTTTCCGGTCAATCCTTCTTTAACAGCAATGCCAAGCCATACGACATCTCCTTCCTGATCGAGGTGGCCATAGCCAACCGGCTGATCTTCAAACATATATACAGTGGTATACAGATGATTGCTAATGGAGGAAAGAGGTCTTTTATCAAAATATCTGAATGTCTTTAACGATCCACCGGCGTTGTCCAGAAAAGCGGACAATAAGGATATGTTTTCAGAATTGATGGTGATAAACGGATCTACCATTCGATCATGTCCATGGTTAGAATTGTATCTTCGGGTATATCGACAGCTGCCTTTTTGTTTAGTACCAGCGCAATCTGATTAGGTGATATCCCTGTAGCCGGTCGCTTGTATTCGAGCATTGATTCGTTTATAACAGTGCCTTTTGAAATAAAACCGGCAGAAACGATGCTCCGCCTCATTCCGGTGATATTTTTTCGTTCTTCCGCTGTTGGTTCTTTTATTTTTTTACCCAGCGATTCCTCTGTCATCCTGATCCCATGAACAAGTATCCGGAATTCCTCCGGATTTAATGATGCTTTATGATCAGGTCCCGGCATTTCTTTATCAAGGGTAAAGTGTTTTTCGATCACCTTTGCTCCCCGCGCTACTGCAGCATAACAGGCATAATTCTCAGGAACATGATCGGAATAACCCATCAGTACATCGAATGCGTCCCCCATGCTTGTCATAGCTCTGATATTTGCATCCTGAATGGAAGAAGGATAGTTTGTCGTACATTGCAATAATACAATCTGATCGTTGCCGGTATTGCGTATCGTATGGATCGCTTCATCAATTTCAGCAAGATTCGACATACCAGTTGACAGGACTACTGGTTTCCTACACTTAGCCACATACTCAAGAAAGGACAATTCTATGATCTGACCGGAAGCTATCTTAAAAGCATCTACATCGAGGGCGTTTAAAAGATCAACATCTCGTTTATTATATGGAGTGGAAAGGAATATTATCCCTGTTTTCACACATTCATCTCTGAGTACTTTAAAATCTTCAGCTGAAAGTTCCAGTTTTTTCAACATATCAAACTGAGATTCTTCCTTATCGGTAACTTTCAACTGATATGCTGCTTTAGGAGCCTCTTTTGTGATAACCGACGAGGCTCTGAATGTCTGGAATTTCACACAGTCAGCTCCCGTCTCTTTGGCTTTATGGATCAATTCAATGGCCGTTTCAACACTACCATTATGATTGACACCTGCTTCAGCAATGATAAAACAAGGATGTTGGTCACTTAATACAAAATCACCTATTCTGATGTTCTTATCCATTTTTTATTATACTACTTGGCAAATTAACAATTTCATTTTCCAGTGCCTCTGCATTTGTAAGATCAGAGACCTGGCAATGTGCATACATCGGCATTTTGTTTGTTAATGACCAGACAGGCCGTGCCAGTATCCCGTTATCATTCATCTCCCTAAGAAACGTATCTCTGAGTTCTTTTGAAGAAAACTTAATTGCATTCAGCCAGTAATTCAACGAAGAATTAACTGGTCCTTCAACAAACTCAATGTCTTTCATCTCCCTGAAAAATCCCCGGTATCTGTTTGCCAAATCCTTCTTTTGCCGGATAAAATCCGGTAGTTGTTCCAATTGTGCGTATGCCAGAGCTGCACAAAGATTTGGCATGCTATAGTTATATCCTACGGTATCGTGATGGTATTCCCAAGAATGTGGCACTTTGGCGGTAGTTGTCAAATGTTTACCCTTTGCAGCAAGTTCATCATCATCCGTAATGATGCACCCCCCTCCTCCACTGGTGGCAATTTTATTACCATTAAAACTAAAGATCCCCAATCTGCCAAATGTTCCGGTATGTTTGTCTTTGTAAAGACTCCCTAACGATTCAGCCGCATCTTCTACCACCTGAATATGATACTTCCGGCAAATTGAAACGATCTCATCAATCCTGCACGGAAAACCAAAAGTATGCATCGGCACACAAGCTTTTATCGTTCTTCCGGTCTTCAGATTAACACATCCTTCACTACTGACCTTTGTATTCACTTTTAAAAATTCTTCGAGTTTGTCTGGGGACAAGCCCATTGAATCCATGGTAACATCAATAAAAACCGGATGTGCCTGACTATATGAAACAGCATTTACAGTAGCAATAAATGTCAGTGGCTGGGTGATGACCTCATCATTCGGCCGGACTCCTGCCAGCAATAAAGCTGTATGCAATGCTGCTGTCCCATTTACAGTTGAAACAGCATATCCTGCACCTGTTACTTCACAAATCTTTTTTTCAAAACTATTTACATATTCCCCGGAAGATACACAGGACGATTCAATGACATCCATCACATATTTCTTCTCATTACCACACATACAAGGTTCATGAAGTGCTATCACCCCCGATGGTTTATTGTAAAGCTCTCTGATAAATGCTACAACATTTTCAAACATCAATACTTCAGTTTCGAAATACGATACTACTATTCCTGCTCATAGTTAAATGAGACCACACAATCCAGTTGTTCAATAAAAACCGTTATCTTTCTTTTATCCACCTTATCGACAGTTCCTGACAGCCCCTTAAACGGCCCCTCGTTGATCGAAATGATCTGTCCTTCATAAAAACTCCTGCCTTCCACATGGACTGATTCACCTTTTTCAGCAATCAGGCGGATAGCATCCATTTCAGTCTGTCGTATGGTCGCCGGTTTGCCCAGCCAAAACACAAAATTCAAAACCCCCGGATCCATTAATACGCTTTGACGTTCGTAATCATCAACCCGGACAAATATATAGGAGGGGAACATTGGTAATTGTACTTTTTTCTTGCGGTCACTCCATTGGCGCATGGTACGCACTAATGGACAGTACACCTCAAATTTTCGTTCATCAAGCCTTTCGGCAACTTTTTTTTCACTTCTGGGCTTTGTATATAAAACATACCATTCCTTCATTCCTGCTCCGTCTGATGATCATTGTTTTTCAGACTTCCGTTCTCCCAAACCAGTAAAGGCATTGGAATGGTATTGGCCAGCATATCATGAAGCTCACCCATCTCATAGATCAGGAAACGGATCTTTCGGTTGATTAACTGTTCACATTTTTTAATCAGATTTACCAGGTAATTCTGATCAATATCACCCACCAGGATCAGATCAATAATACCGGTATCTTTGCCATATGCTATATCACCGGTCAGATATACAGCAAACAGGTTCCCTAATCGTTTCGCTATCTTTTCCACAATCACATCCAGACCAAAGTATTTTCGTACGATGCTGTTGATCTCATCATACAAGGGATGCTGTTGATTTACTTTAAATAGTTTTCGGTTGCCCTGTGTTTCTGAAGTCAACATGTTTGCTTCCTCCAAACGGTTCAACTCAAGGCGTATCGCGTTCGATGATTCACCGAACTCATTTTCCAATCCACGTAAGTGCGCCGAATTACCAGGATTCAGAAAAAACTTAAGTAATAACTTTACTCTTGTCTTGGATGTAATAAGGGTATCAATCACCTCTTTTAATATTTTGCTGAAAAAAATGTAATGGCCGGATACAGCTTCGCCTCCTCAGTCCCATATTTATAGAATGAGTAGTAATTCTACTCAAATTAAATAATAATTATTACCCGATTCAAGGGAAGGTTATTGTTTTTATTTACAATTTTTCATTTTTTATTACATAAATAACAATCGTAAATTACATATGGCTGAATATCAGACTGTTATAACCTGCCTGTTTTTACATCATCCAAACAGACACCCCCTTTATATGTTGTAATTTTTATCTCTATTGTTTTACATTTTTTCCTGGACCTGTAAAATATCAACAGGGTATTTCGTTTTATTAATTGGTTATTTTTAATTTCGGGAGCAATAACAAGCAAAATCATCAGTGGATGTCAGTTGAAATAGATCAATTAACAAAAGTATTCGAGAATCAGAAGGCTGTAGACAACATTTCATTTTCAGCCACGAAAGGAAATATTATCGGATTCCTGGGCCCGAACGGTGCCGGAAAATCCACTACCATGAAGATGATCACTTCGCTTATCCCTCCTACCAATGGCACCATTAAAGTATGTGGCTATGATGTTGAAACCAACAGTCTGCAGACAAGGAAGAAAATAGGATACCTTCCTGAGAATAACCCGCTGTACTATGACATGTATGTTCATGAATACCTGCATTTTGTTGGTTCACTTCAATCAGTGAAAAACGTTTCCTCATCGCAGGTTCGGAAGATGATCGATCTTTGTGGTTTAAATAATGAACAGAACAAAAAAATAGGTGCTCTTTCAAAAGGATACAAACAACGGGTAGGGCTGGCTCAGGCATTAATCAATGATCCGGAAGTACTGATTTTGGATGAGCCGACAACGGGACTTGACCCGAACCAGATTATTGAGATCAGAAAGCTGATAAAAAGTGTCAGCAGTAATAAAACAGTACTCTTTTCGACACATATCATGCAGGAAGTTCAGGCCCTCTGCGATCGGGTGATCATTATAAATAAAGGTAAAATTGTAGCGGATGACATTCCCGACAATCTGAAGAACATGCGCAATGAGGTATCCATTATTTCCGTTGAGTTTAAAGAAAAAGTCCATATCGTTGATCTCGAAAAAATTGAAGGCGTGCTTGAGGTGAAACAAGCTGATAAGACCCTGATCATTGAATCTTCTGCGGAAAAGGATGTACGGCCTGCCATATTCAAATATGCGACAGACAACAACCTTACATTAATAAAACTAAACCAGGAGGACCGGTCAATGGAAGATGTATTCAGGCAGTTAACCCAAAATAAACAATAACACATGTTTCGGATTTTCATAAAAGAGACTAACAGTTTTCTTGATTCATTGATCGCGTATATCATCATCACGGTGTTCCTTACGGGAATAGGTCTGCTGATGTGGATCTTCCCGGAAACAAACGTGTTGGATTACGAATATGCGGATATGGATACGCTATTTTCCCTTGGCCCATATGTTTTCATTTTTTTAATACCGGCTATTACGATGCGTATGTTCAGTGAAGAAAAAAAATCAGGCACACTCGAGCTGTTGCTAACACGTCCGGTACGGGATATTGAAATCATATTCGGGAAGTACCTTTCCGGCGTATTTCTGGTAGCTTTTTCTCTGATACCCACACTTCTGTATTATTTTACCATTGTATACCTTGGCGATCCACAGGGCAATATCGATACAGCAGGTACCGTCGGATCGTATATTGGTTTGTTCCTGTTAGGAGCATCTTTTACCTCCATAGGGATCTTCTCTTCCTCATTTACAGAGAACCAGGTAATTGCCTTCATAATTGCTGTATTTCTCTGTTTTATTGCCTATACAGGATTTAATTCGCTTTCTGCTCTGGATTTATGGGCACAACATGGCACATTTATCGACCAGATGGGCATTTTATATCATTACAAATCCTTAAGTAAAGGGCTGATCGATTCAAGGGATGTAATTTATTTCTTCAGTGTTATCGGCATAATGCTTTTATTAACGAACCTTTTATTAAGCAGCAGAAAATGGTAAACGTAAATAACAAAAAAACCGGCTCCCTGTTGTATTTCTTTATTGGTGTTGTCACCATCATTATCCTGAACCAACTTTCATCACGGTATTTCTTTCGTATTGACCTTACCGAAGAAAAACGTTATTCCATATCAGAGACCACCAAAGACCTGCTTCGAAATCTGGATGAGGTCGTATATGTGGATGTATACCTCGAAGGAGAATTCCCCCCCTCCTTTAAACGTCTTCAAAAAAGCATCCGTGAGACGTTAAATGAATACAAGATCTATGCAGACGACCGGCTCCAATACCGGTTTATTGACCCGTCGGCTGCTACCAGTGAAAAAGTAAAAAATGAATTCTATCAAAGTCTGGCCGGTAAAGGCATCCAACCGACAAACGTCTATGACAACAAAAACGGTAAAGCGACAACGAATCTGATTTTCCCCGGAGCTGTATTAACCTATGGAACCAACGAAACCGGCATCAATTTGCTTAAGGGAAATAAAGCTTCTTCCCCGGAAGAGCAAATTAACCAGTCAATTGAAGGGATTGAATTCGAACTGTCTGCAGCGATAAAGAAACTATCGGAAACCCGTACCAAGCGGATCGCCATATTGCACGGACATGGCGAACTGGATACCCTGCAGACTGCCGGACTAACGTCGGAATTGCTGCAACATTTCAGGGTATATCATGTAAATCTTACCTCCAGAGAAGATCTGATCGGTTATGATGCTCTTATTATGGCAAAACCTACGGAAGCATTTTCTGAAAAAGACAAATATAAAATCGATCAGTTTATCATGCGCGGAGGTAAGGCTGTATTTCTGCTTGATGCCCTTGCCGTTGATATGGACAGTGCCAGCGCACAAGGAACGATTGCCTTGCCTTTTGATACAAATCTGGACAACCTGTTCTTTAAATACGGATTCAGGGTAAATAAAAACTTTGTACTGGACCTGAAAGCATCTCCTTACCCGGTAGTTGTTGGCAATATGGGTGAGAATCCTCAGGTGATGTTGCTCACGTGGCCGTTTTTTCCATTGGTAAATCATTTCAGCGATCATGTCATCTCACGCAACCTCGATGCTGTCTATACCCGGTTTGTCAGTTCCATCGATACGCTGAAGGCAACCGGAATACGAAAAACACCTTTGTTTTCCACTTCACAATATTCACGCATCATGTCTGCCCCTGTCAAAGTCAGCATAAATGACCTGCGGGAGGAAATGAAGCCGGAATATTTCACCTCGGGTCCTCAGACCATTGCATGGCTGTATGAAGGGAGATTTTCTTCCTTATACAAAAACAGGTTCTTGCCGGAGGGTGTGGATAAAGCAGATTTCCTGGCGGATGGGAATGACAGCAAGATCATCATCGTCTCGGATGGCGATATAGCCCAAAACGATGTGAATCCGCAAACCCAAAAGCCGGTTGAACTGGGATTTGATCAGTTTACAAATAAGAAGTACGCTAATGCCGAATTTCTGGTAAACGCCATGATCTATATGCTTGAAGAAGACGGGCTCATTAAGACACGATCGAAAGAGATCATGATCAGGCCACTGGACAAAGTAAAGATCAAAGATCAGAAAGTATTCTGGCAACTGGTCAACATTCTGATTCCGGTTATATTGATCCTTATCTTTGGCGTACTGAAGTATGGTTATCGAAAACGTAAATACACACGGTTCTGATTATGAATAAGAAGAATGTCACCCTTTCTATATTGCTTGGTATACTGATCCTTATATCTGTGTTGTTAGGTGTCACAAACAACACCCGCCGAAGTACGATCTCCGATTCAGATCTGTTTGCCGTAAACGACACCTCGCTGATCAATAAGATCATAATTGAAGGAAAAGACATCCAAAATTCCCTGGTCAGGCACAATGGCATGTGGACTATCAACCAGCGGCACCCTGCAGATCCGTATATCATTCAGGTATTTTTAATCGTCTGCAACCAGGTAGAGATCAGCCGGGGGGTTGCCAAAGTCCAACGTGAAGAAATAATCAAATCCTTAAAAAATGAGGGCTATCTTGTAACGCTTTACCACGATAATGATGTAATCAAAACCTATTATGCAGGTGGAAATGCCAACAAGACCATATCCTATATGATGGAAGCAAATGCAAGAACACCATTTATTGTGAACCTCCCCGGACGCGACACCTATTTGTCGGGCATTTATGAGATTTCTGAGAACGACTGGCGTGACAGGATGGTATTTTCTTCTTCATGGCGTACATTACAAGAGTTAAAAATGAGCTATCCGGGGCACCCTGAATATGATTTTACCATTACTTCAGATATGAATTTCCCGGAAGTTACAGGGATTCAGCAACCGGACACTGCCCGTTTAATCGATTTTCTTGACCGGTTTATGTATTTTCAAACCGACAAATACCTGTCTGGCAGTGAAAGCAAAAAATATGACAGCCTTTCGAATACTTCTCCGGAAGCCCTGTTAACCATAAAGGATGCCATGGATTCCCGTTCCGGAATAATTGAGTTCTTTCCTGTATTAAAAGGGGATAACGTAATGTTGGGGAGAAAAGATTCTACACAGTTAATGCTTTTCGAATTCCGGAGGATCAAAGATATTTTTATAAAGAAAGAAGATTTTATTTCAGACAAAGAATAGTTCCTGCTGTTATTAGGAAGTTTCAGAAACAAAAAGTGTCATCATCAGACTTAGGGTTGAATTTTTATATATATATAATTGTGAGATTACTATCAATGCCGTGGTTCGTGTCCGCACCATAGCCGTCAACCTAAGACAGAGCATATAAATAAAATAACAAAAAAGCCGTCATTCAGAG
>JBNKDZ010000210.1:0-8365 GCA_050288525.1 Cyclobacteriaceae bacterium | reverse complement strand
AATGAACGGGTTCCTTTAAGTACACATGTTTTTCCAAATGAATGGATTAACCGAAATGCTCCGGAAAGTCAAAATTCAAACTGATTTTATAACAATGGCCAGGAGATTTCAGTAGTTCCCCGTGCTTGTGAATCAGACCCTACTCAATAAATTCGTTACAATCCTCCGAAGGAATATGAACACCGGCCGCTTGCTGATACACCAGGGTGGCTCCCAGATGTCCCGTATAGATCAGAAAACCTGAACCTGCAATGGACAAGATAACGATAAATATTTTTAACAGATTCTTAAACTTTTTCATAATCCCAAAGTAATCCAGGACAATTATTGCGGAAACGACCGAAAAAATCCAACTTACCAGGTAAGCATTCAATTCATGTGCCTTGAGCACAGTCGGGTCACAAATACGACGCGAAACAACTGAATCTGCGAGATTTCCTGTATATAGTGTTATCCATATTCCAAGAGTGCCGATAATCAGGAGAATTTTAGACATATCGTACCAAAAGTCCTTTTTAATTATCAAACTGATCAATAAAAATAAAGACCCAAGAATCAATACGGCTAAAGGAACATGAACGGAGAGTGGATGCCAGATCTCCGTCCGCCAGAATTCAGGCAATTCTGTCATGCTACTCTTTGATTTTTACCGATACCGGGTCTAATCGTTTTCCGATTTTTTCCACTGTTACCTCAACCTCCTGACCTTTTGCAAGTTCCGAAAATTCAGCATATTCTCCATTCTTTGTCAAAGCTGTCTCTTCCGTAAAATAGAGTTCAATGGTTTTTCCATCTTCCAGCGTGACATAGATTTCTGTCTTATCGGCTTCGACTTTCTTGATTTTCCCCGAATAAATACCCGAATCAACGACATCTGTATTGCCTCCGCATGATGAAACAACGATCATCAGAGAAACTATCATCGTAAATAAAATATTGTTTTTCATGATTTTAAAATATTATATGTTAAATATTATACAACCAAAAATATATGTTAAAGTTCATGTAAATATCAAATTTCATCTTATAAACAAGCAATAAAGTCACAAGTATTTTTTATTCCTCTTCAACTAATTTGTTACAAGATCGATATATAAAATTATTTATTTTGTGTGTCATAGTTTAGCTTCCTGTTCATTTCTAATTTTAGGTGGTTTATTATCAAATCTGTCCTCCCCTTTCCCTAAAAAATACTATTTTTGCAACCAAAATACCTAAAGGATGAGTTCACATAAACCCAGGAAGCACCCCTCTTCCAGCTCTTCGCTGGTTTCAAATCCCGGATTAAGCATACATTCTCCGCGTCTGTATCTTATTGCTTTTGTAGTGTTTGCCCTTTTTATGACCCTGATTCGAAATGGGTTCTATTTTAAATGGGCCGAAAGTCTTTCGATATTTGTTTATTCGGGATATTTTTTCCAGGATGCCATGCGTTTCGCCGGCGGATTGCTTACGTATGCCGGGGCTTTTCTGACTCAGTTTTATTATGTTCCGGTATTGGGTAGTATACTATTTATCGCATTGCTGGTATTGATCCGGTATGTGTCAGTTATCGCTTTTGATATTCCTGAAAAATACAGAGCTTTGGCATATGTTCCCTCTTTTATGCTCCTGCTCTCAGTTACCCAACTTGGCTATGTGTGGCTTACGTTAAAGTCACCGGGCTACTTTTTTTCCAATACACTGGGTGTTATCGCTTGCCTGCTTGCCTTCAAAGGGTACCGGCTTCTTACCGGCATTGGCTGGCGTATTACCATGACAGCACTCTTTTCGATCGCTGGCTCTCCCCTTTTTGGATTTTACGCATTGTTTGCTGTTTCATTATTTGTACTATATGAATTGCGTCTCTTCTTCAAAGACAGGAATTACCTGCACTTTGTGTCCGTTTTTAGCGGTATGGCATTGGTTATCACCGTTCCCCAGGTTTACTATTCGAATGTTTACAGCTACATGCAGTATATACATATTTATATTGCCGGATTGCCTTGCTTTGCCTTTGATATGAAAGAATTTATATTCTGGGTTCCTTTTATGGTACTGTTTGGGATGTTTTTTCTGTTTACAGGCTTTAGCATCGGGAAAAACGACAATCCTGTCAAACATTCGAAATCCTATATTCCATTATGGGTGATTTGTTCAGGTATTGTGGTCGTTTATCTTTTTTCATTCAGTGATGATAATTTTAAAACAGAGATCCAAATGTCTTCCGCTTTGGAAAACAACAAATTCCGGGAGGTCGCTTCGTATGCGGATCAGATTCAGGACAAACCTACCCGAACCATTGTTTTGAATAATAATTTTGTCTGCATGGCTACAGGAAAACCCAAAAGCAGAAATCTGAATTTAAGTAATGTCGTCAGTCCCAATTGTGTACGGTCTTCGATGTCTATAAATGTACTGATGGGCACCCGACCGTTGATGTATTTAACAGGACAAATTAACGACTGTTACCATTGGTGTATGGAAGACATGGTTGAATATGGCATGAAAGCATCTTCCCTGAAATATATGGTGAAATGCGCTGTTGTAAACCGGGAATATGCACTGGCCCGAAAATACAACGCGATTTTATCCAAAACTTTGTTCTACCGAAAGTGGGCCAGGAAGTATCAGGCATACATCGACAATCCCGATCTTACAGAGCATGATAAAGAAATAAAGGCAATCCGGAATCTTTCCGATCAGGAAACCATTATGGGACTTTGAATTAACCGGATTTATGATATTTAAAACATTTATTTCTGAAGAACTTAAAACAAAGACAACCTATTGTCTGTATGGCGCAACAAGTCAGGCTGCCGAAGTGCATGCTATTCTTGAACCTCTGGATCATTCACTGCCTGCCGAAGTGCAAATTGAACATCTGGAAAACACCATTACAGATTTGTTTTCTTCTCAGTTCCCTGAATCCACAGTTCTTGCCTGGAAACGTTATTTCCTGACCGATGCCGCCAATCAGTTTCACTTAATAAAACATTCCGGCGATGCATCTGTGTCGATCGTCCAGCAACCTCCGCTCAACGGAAGCAAGGTGTCTGTCTGGATCTACGGCATTCAGCATGTCACCATCGAACATACACCTGATGGTGCCGTGTGTGTAAAACGTCCCTCCTACACGCATCTTTTCCACACGCAGCTACAAACCGGAGAGGGTGATTCTTATGGTCAAACGGTTTCCATTTTTAAACGATACATTGACAGTTTACACAATTTCGGGGCAACTCTTGGATCTCACTGCATCCGCACCTGGCTGTACGTTCATAATATCGATGTTCAGTATGCCGGCATGGTCAAGGGCCGGAAAATGATCTTTCATCAGGAAAATCTGGTACCCGAGACCCATTATATTGCCAGCACAGGCATTGAAGGGCGTTCTGTCCAACCTGACATGTCTGTAATCATGGATGCTTATGCTATTCCGGAGGTCCGTAACGAACAGGTTAGCTATCTGACGGGTATAGGCTATTTAAATCCCACGTATGAGTACGGCGTTACGTTTGAGCGTGGAACGGTGGTCTGTTACGGCGACCGACAGCATGTTTTTATTTCAGGAACGGCAAGCATCAACGACAGAGGAGAAATTGTTCACCCGCAAGACATTCAGAAGCAAACCGCCCGTGCCCTTGAGAATATTGGCGCACTGCTTGGCGAAGCGGGATGTTCCATGTCGGATATTGCGTATATGCTTGTTTATTTAAGGGATATCGCAGACTACAAACAAGCAGAAGCATTCTTACAATCAGAATACCCACATATCCCTAAGATTCTGGTGCTGGCGCAGGTTTGCAGGCCGGGATGGCTTATTGAAATTGAATGCATGGCGATACGTGCTGTAAGCAATGATTGTTTTGAAAAATTCTAGGTATCATTATTCAATAAAACGTTCACATCTACTCTTGCTAAATTGCACTTTTTACCAAGATTCTAATGCAGAATTTTCTTTTATTTTCTCTAATTAGAAATAGTCACATCAAGCAACGAAAAATCATGATTCGTCAACCAATTAGCGGCCCGGCAGAATGAGCGGAGTAACCTTTGGGGGTTGAAGGTGTAAAGCAAATAGGGATGGCAAATACAGGCAGGCGGTTGATAAAAGCTTTTCCACAGTCAGAAACTTTGGAAAAGGGACGGCTCCTCTTGCTGAATACTCAAACTCCAAACTGAAATCCGGGGTTATATATGAGGATCAAAAATCCTTTGGATGGTTGAAAGGATTCCAGGCAACAAAGATTATGATTTTATAAAGTCCGCCTTCAACGGTTCCTTTTCAATTGCCTCTCTCAGATCTGTTCGTTTAATTTCTACCGGTTCAGCCAAAAACTCAGGGATATTGAACGACTTGAGCAGTGTTAAATACCGTTCAGGATCCTGCTGTGGAAGTATAAATGGTTTATGACCTTTGCCCTCTTTGAAATAGGCTATGTAGGGTCGTGTGTATGAGCCGTCATCACGACGTGAGCTGAATATGATCCACGAACCATTCGAAGACCATGAATGGTAACTTTCGGTGTCGGGACTGTTTATTTCCGGCATGGATAACAAGCTCCCATTTTGCAGATCTATAAGATACAGGTCGGCACTTTTATGCCAGATATGAAAATTACCATAATCACCCATAGTGAAAAGCAGATACCTGCCATCGGGGGATATTCGTGGCAGTGTGGCACTTTTGTTTTGGGTGACGGCATCGAAAACCAGTTCGGAATCTGAAAATTCCATTGTCTTCGAGTTAAAAGCCTTTCTGTAAATGTTAGAGTGAAAGTCCTTATACCCCGATATAAGGCTGCTCTCAGGCCCCATCGCCTCAGGATATTGAGCCGACACATAGTAAAGGAACTTTCCATCAGGGCTCCAGGCAGGAAAGGTCTCCAACACCGTTGTATCATTGGAAATATTCCGAACTTCGTTTTTATCAATATCGTAGAGAATCAGATCCGAACGGGAATCCATTACTTCCACCTTTTCAATTCCTTTCTTATGAAAATGCTGTTCCGTATTGTTCACCGAATAGGCAATGAGGTTTTTTTGCGGATGCCAGGCGGGATACACCCCGGGAGAAATGGTGTAATCGGTTTTTAGGTCAACTTTTTGAATGCCCGAGGGTGTTGAAATGATGGTACCTCCCTTGTATCGTCGGATATGGAACTGAAATTTATGTGTTCTGTTGTAGTTCTGGTACGCATGGCAATTGATGCATTGTCCCTCTTCGTTGCACGCCAGGCTATTGCTGTTGTACAGTATTTGTTCGTCGAAACTGGTAAGGTTTCGCTGGTTAATGGTCATGTATTCGTACATTTCATAGGACGGTTCGATCATTCGGTACGATATGTACGGGTCAATTTCTTCGGGAGCAATGTAATTCCGAATTACAGGATACTTCATCCACTGCTTTCCTTTCCGGATGTAAATCTCAGTATATATGATATCACCCTTGTTTTCCTCAAGTAGTTGCTGCCAGTCATTCAAGTCCCACTGCACATTGTTGCCCCATGCGTTCAGTTGTTTTCCCTTATTCGAGCGGGTAATGGTAAAAAATTCATCGCCTTCGTTGTGTATAAGAAAGTTCAGCGGGGCAATATTCGAGGGAATTGTGGTACCTGTATAGTCCGGCTCTATGGATGCGTTTTCTGAGGATATATCGAAATTTTTTGGAGGATTTTTGGAACACCCAACAGCAATTATCAGGACAACGCCGGCAAGAAGAATATTTTTCATTGATTCCGAAAATTTGAGCTTGCGTAAAGGTAAGCACTAATTTGATGTTTACAAAAAAGGCAGGTTGTCTTTACCGGATAGGTTCATTATAAGAATGATACCAGCAAAAAAATCAATCCTACACAAAAAACCACAAAAGAGGAATAAAAATATAATTTCAGAACCCAACCATATCTATTCAATCGTCTCGTCATAAAAGCATAATATAGCTCAAGTAAAATAGGATAACTGTATCTTGATTTTAGCCATATTTCTCTCGGAGCTATCAGGATCGAATGACCAATCATAAAATATGAAAGCAACCGGAGTTTTTAAAAAAAATCGCCGGACATTGTTGAAATGATAATTAATAATGTAAAGATTACAGGTAATAATAACAGGTTTACCAATATTGTCAATATTTTTAGCTTCCCTCGCCTTATTATTTCTATATCGTCTGTAGCATTTACAATGAATCTGGTTTTACATTTCTGACATTCAAATTTACCAGGCACTTTCACATAGGAAACCTTTGAACAGACAGGACATAATATTTTTTCTGTCATAAAATTCGGATTTGATATTTAGTGCTTAAAATCCTGAATTCCATTGCGCGCAACTATTTGTATATCATATATTTACCTTCAATTCGGGTTATTGCTCCCCCTCCGAAACACACTCGTTGATTATTATTTTCATCAATCTGCTTTTGAAGTCTTACAATGTTAAAATTGTCTATCAGACCGTTTTGCTCAATAGTAAGAGATTCAGTTGTCCACATGTTGTTGTTTATCAAATAATAGCCGAACGCAGAATTACCGGAGCCGGTTGCAGGATCCTCAAGGTAGCCAAAAGTCGGGGCAAATACCCGAGTCCGGAAATCATTTGTTTTATCCCGCACGTCTGAAGTGAAGACTTCAATTATATCAATTCCATTGCTGAAACAGTAGGCTTTCAACTCGTCAAGGTCAGGGGTCATTGCCAGAATGGATTCTAAATCCTTTATCGGAACAATCAAGGTTGATAGTCCTGCATTTATAACCGAGATTGGAAAATCAGTATGCATTTTCTCACGATCAATCCTCAAATTGTGTGCTAACTCCTCAACATTTATCGAAACCTCTTTAATTTCAGGATTCGGCGACATAATAAAAACTGATCCGGACTCCTTAAATCTGTTCTCTACGTTTAATGTCCCTTTATTTGTATTGATGGTCAAAACCGGGATACCTGTTAATCTATCATCCGTTTTTACAAGGTCAAACATAATGGCTATTGTAGCATGACCGCAAAAGTCCACCTCCCGCTCGGAGGAAAAATAGCGAAAATCGAACATACTATCTCCTACCCTGGCGACATATCCGACTTCATTTACAAATCCTTTCAACTCTTTTGCTATTTGCAACATTTCGTCTTCAGAAATATCGTTCAATTTATCCAACAGAATGTAGCCTGCCGGGTTCCCGCCGGACTTTTCTGTGGCAAAAGCATCTATTTTTTTGAAGGTATATTCTTTCATTTTTATATTTCCGGATTCAAACAGACCTATACGAATAATTCACATTGGTTTGCTTCTGATCATTCCTCTGCATCAGTAATATCCTTGAAATGTATGGCATTCCCTCCTCCCGGCGCTAAATGAATCGTGAGTTCACTTTTTGAATCAACCTGTTGTTTTCGCACATGATACGACTCCTTGTTGTCCATGAAATGGGTGTCTTCAGCATCTTCGTATAAGGTTGCTTCGTATTGTCTGTCCACTGGCAAGAAGCTTAGATCCAGTTTAAGGGTACGTGATTCTCTGTTGGTAAGCGAACCTACCAACCAATCCTTGCCTGATGCGCGTGCAACGCATACATATTCGTCCAATTTGGCATCAAGCACCTTGAAGCTGTCAAACTGAGGCGGTATATTTCGCACACATTCAAATATATCATCTTTCGATTTATACGACTCCGGACTGTCGGGCAATACGATCCAACCGGAGTAAATTGCGATCAATTTTGCCACTTCTGCTGCCACGGTACCCGGAATTTCTTTAAATACCTTCACCCGTGAATGCGCATTGTTCAGATCGAACCATCCATTGGTTGCGTCCAGTGGTCCGGCAATCATATTAATTAAAACCTGATTTACAGCCGTCTCCGGAAAGTAGGAGCGCATTCCATCCGCCTGTGCGTGGCAAAACTCTTTAGTGACCAGGTTCGGGTAGGTCCTGCGGTCTCCGCTTGGTGGAATGGGATAGTCATGAAAGTCAACCATCAACTTGTATTTTGCACATAGCCGAATAACTTTTTGGGTTTGTTTTACCTTATCCTCCTGACTTCCCGTCATAAATCCGTATTTCACTCCAACAGCTCCCCAGTCTGAAAATTGTTTTAACACCCTTTCCAATCCAAAATTTTTGGCTCCTATGTCATTCAAATACAGAATTACATCAACGCCTTTACCCTTGGCGTACTCCATACATTCTTCAATATTAATTCCTTCCCGGGCAGAGGTAGGGTCTGAACTCTCACTAAATTCTGTCCCATACCAGTCAGCATCAATCAATAAATATTGAATGTTGTTTTCGGAAGCAAAATCGATCAGCCGTTTATGTGACTCCGTATTCAAGCCATACTCATAACCATCCTGTGTTTTATATCCCCATATACGCCAATCCCACAGT
>JBNKDZ010000209.1:0-10269 GCA_050288525.1 Cyclobacteriaceae bacterium | reverse complement strand
CTGCCACCATTCTTAATCCATTTTTCTATTATCTCAACTTCATTATCAGTAAAGGCAGACGTGTTTTCCTTGTGGTTTTTAGGCATTGCATTGGCTATGATAAGAATTTTGGCTTTATTAATCTGTTCTTCTGTCAATGTTTTTAATGCTTCAACGCGATAACCCTGGCTTATGATGGGAGGCTATCACAGCCTGTTCCGAGTATTGGGATACCTAAAAGTGAAGGTCTGATTTGATGAACCCCTCACGATAATTAGTGGAAAGATCTTTACATATGGTGTGAGAGGTGCAAAATACCGATCAGAGATCTCCGTAAAAGGCGATCCAAAGCCCGTTGATTAGTTGCTTGAATTTGTTACGGTAATGAGTTAGCCAGGCTGAAAACCCCAAAACCAACCCTTTTCCAATAGTTTTCAACTTTGGAAAAGTTCAAACAGCAGCCAAAGCCTTCTCGAGCATTTTACATTCAGACTGAAGAAATAACTTCCATTGAATAGGCGCGCGCCCTTCCGGAAGCATCAAAGATCAAAACAACCAAAAAGAGCAAAAGAAAATCCACCAGACATCAATTTCGGTAACCAAAGAATGTCCCTTCATCCTGTGTGATGGGAATGGGGGATTTTTGTGAGCATTAAGATGGTAAGAGGATAATGGAGTTGGCGCCAAATTGACAGACCGAGCGGACGCTCTATTAGGTGATAGGTCGTAGGACCGCGTTGCTCATCCTACAACCAGTGAAGAGGTGCAATGGCGGTCATTTGGCTGTTAGCAGTCTACTCGATTGCTACACGTTTTTTTAGAGCACTTTTTTTATTTCGCAAGGATTTCCAAATGCTAAAACATTATCAGGAATATTTTTTGTTACGACACTTCCAGCTCCAATAGTAACATTATCCCCAATTATTACACCAGGAAAAATTACGGAATTCCCTCCAATCCAAACATTATTTCCAATTGCAACTGGTTTTGAAGAAGTCAGATACCGTGATTTATTTCCTTTTCCAATTATTCGGTCAGATGCTTTTAGAGGATGGTTTGCAGTATATATTTGGACATAAGGTGCAATTAGACCATTTTTTCCGATAGTTATTTTATTATTATCTAAAAACATACAATTTGTGTTGACAAATGTGTTTTCTCCAATTGAAATATTTTCTCCATAATCGCAAAAAAATGGTGTTTCAATCCAAACGCCCGTACCTTTGAATCCAAAAAGGTCATTTAAAATCTCCTCTCGTTCTTGGGTTAATTCGGAATCGATATTGTTGTATTTTTTTAAAAGTTTTCTTGCATTATGGTACATTTTTATCAATTCCGAATCCCTGGAATCGTAATAATCTCCATTCAACATTTTCTCTTTTTCAGTCACTGGTTTTTTTCTTAAATGTGTGGCAACATCTCTGTATACGTACCAATTACGTATTCTTCTGTTATATCCTTGTTCTAAAATACTAAATCCAATGGATTTTTAATATTTCCAGTACTATTTAAAGCTAACTTTGAAAGTATCCGATGTCGCATATATCGAAGAAAATGAAGTCCCTTTCAGGTATAGTAAAATAATACCGGTAAATTCACGGGATATCGCTTTTTACCTATGAAACAAATTGAAACGCTACATTTATTCCCAAAACTTACGGAAGCCTTAATAACACTTTTAAAAGGATTGGACGTGGATGATTGGAAAAAACCATCGCCAATTAAGGGGCGGACAATTAAAGATCTGGTATCCCACCTGATTGACGGCTCCCTGAGGAGGCTGTCGCTACAACGGGATCATTTTTCAGATATGACTGCAAATAAAGAAATACATTCCTACTCCGATCTGGTAGATTTTATTCAAACCCTGAATTCGGAATGGATGAAGGCTACGAAGCGATTGAGTCCGGAATTGCTGATGGATTTACTAGCATATTCAGAAGGAAAACTTTATGATTTCCTGAATACCCTGGATCCGGATGGGGAAGCACTGTTCTCGGTGGCATGGGCAGGAGAATCAAGGTCTCTTAACTGGTTTGACATTGCACGCGAATATACCGAAAAATGGCATCACCAGATGCAGATCCGGCTGGCATTGGATAAGCCCATCCTGCTGGAGAAGGAATATGCGGAACCACTTTATGATACATTTATGCTCGGCCTTCCGTACCTGTACCGCGACATGGAGGATTATCCGGAAAACGCTACGATAAAAATATCTATAACCGATGTCATCCAAAAAAGCTGGTATGTGACAAAACGGGCAGAGGGCTGGGAATTATCCTCAAAAAAAGATGAAATTGTAAGTGAAATCGATATTCCGGGAAAAGAGGCCTGGATAATTTTTACAAATACGGATCGGGATAAAGCAAAATACCGATCAGGGATATCAGTAAAAGGAGATCCAAAGCCCGGAGATAAGCTGCTTGAATTTGTTACAGTAATGAGTTAGCCATAGGGTAAGAGGATAATGGTACAAAATTGATAGACTGGGTGGATGCTCAAACAGTTTTTAGGTCGTAGGACCGCGTTGCTCATCCTACAACCAGTGAAGGGTACTACCAGTGAGAAAGTTCAAACAGCAGCTAAAACCTCCATGAGCATCATACTTTCAGACTGAAGGATAAAGAGCAAGGAGCGGGAAGCTGATTTAAATATCGCACACAAAGTAAACAAACTCCCCGCTTTTCTGATTTCTCTAAAAATCCTACGCTTAGCCCTCTGCGCTTAGCCCTTCGCCCTATGCCCCAATATTTTCTGCCAGCCAATCGCCTACTTCAGACGTTTTATACGCTTTGCCCTGCATAGCAATATCTGCAGTAACGATCCCTTCTTCCAGGGATTTGTCAACAGCATTCCGAATGGCCCGTCCTTCGTCTTTCAGATTGAGGCTGTCTTCGAGCAACATGGCTGCTGATAAAATCGTCGCAACCGGATTGGCGATATCCTTGCCTGCTGCCTGCGGATAGGAGCCATGAATGGGTTCATAGACGGATGTGTGCACCCCAACAGATGCTGAAGGGATCAGTCCCAGGGATCCGGTGATTACGCTGGCTTCGTCGGAAAGGATGTCGCCAAACATATTTTCTGTCACTACTACATCAAACTTCGACGGCCATTGTACGATCTGCATGGCGGCATTGTCGACCAGCATATGCTCAACGGTTACGGATGGGTATTCCTTTTCCATTTCCTGAATGGTTTCTCTCCAAAGCCGAGAAGTGGCCAACACATTCGCTTTGTCGATGGCAGTCAGATGTTTGTTTCGCCCCTCGGCATATTGAAGTGCCAGTTTGGATACCCGTTCAATTTCTTCTTTGGAATACACATTCGTGTCAAACGCTTTATTGCCGTTTTCGGTGCGTCCTCTGAGTTCTCCGTAATATATTCCTCCTGTAAGTTCGCGAATGATGATGAAGTCGGTGTTTTCAATGATATCCCTTTTCAGCGGTGATTTGTCGATCAGGGATTTGAAGGTCCGGATAGGCCGGATGTTGGCATAGAGCTGCAGCTTTTTGCGCATCTCAAGCAATCCTTGTTCGGGACGCACTTTTGCAGATGGATTGTTATCGTATTTCGGGTCTCCGATGGCACCGAAAAGCACGGCATCGGATGCCATGCACAGGTTATGGGTCTCGTCGGGGTAGGGGTTTCCGGTCTGATCGATGGCGATGGCACCGGTAAGCCCGAATTTGAAGTCAAACTCATGGTTAAATTTTTCACCGACAGCATGGAGCACTTTTTTTGCCTGCTCGGTGATTTCCGGTCCGATACCATCTCCCGGGAGAACAGCAATAGTATATTTCATGGTTTTACAATAATATTAAGTTTAATGATCAAAGATGTTTGAAATGCGAAATGGAGGGCTGGATGTAATGGCTGGCGTTGTTTTTTCTGGTAATTTGGAACATACAGCCGGTTTTATATGCCGGCTGTATGTAAAGGTAAATTATATTCTTTCTGCAACAAGGTCGCCTACTTCAGAAGTAGAATAACCCATTCTGCCGGCTCCCATATCCTTAAGTTTGTTAGCAGTAACGTCCATAATAGCTTCTTCGATCTTCAGAGCAGCATCTGTCTCTCCAAGATGGTCGAGCATCATAGCGCCACTGGCAATAGCAGCTAATGGGTTGATAACATTCTTGCCGGTATATTTCGGAGCTGAACCACCGATCGGTTCAAACATCGATACACCTTCAGGGTTGATGTTTCCTCCTGCTGCAATACCCATACCGCCCTGTGTGATGGCACCAAGGTCTGTGATGATATCACCGAACATATTTCCGGTAACGATCACATCGAACCATTCAGGATTTTTTACCATCCACATACAGGTAGCGTCTACATGGTAATATTCTCTGTTGATATCTTTATAGTCTTCGGCTCCTATTTCATTGAACGCTCTGTCCCAAAGGTCGTAAACATAGGTCAGCACATTGGTTTTACCGCAAAGCGCCAGGGTGTTTTTCTTATTGCGTTTCCTGGTATAGTCGAAGGCATAACGTAAACATCTTTCTACCTGTGTACGGTTGTAGACCATACTTTGTACGGCAACCTCATCTTTGGTACCTTTCATGGTGAATCCGCCGATTCCGGTATACAGACCTCCGGTATTTTCACGAACCACAACATAGTCGATATGCTCAGGACCTTTATCCTTGAGAGGAGTAGGCACACCAGGGTACAGTTTTACAGGACGGAGGTTAATATATTGGTCGAGCTCGAAACGGAGTTTAAGCAGGATGCCTTTTTCAAGAATGCCCGGTTTTACATCGGGGTGACCGATAGCGCCGAGATAGATGGCGTCAAATTGTTTCAGTTCGTCCGGGGCAGATTCAGGTAATACTTCACCAGTGCGGAGGTAACGTTCGCCTCCGAAATCAAAATCCTGATACGAAAGTTTGAATCCGTATTTCTGAGCAGCAACATCAAGAACTTTTATTCCTTCTCTTACTACTTCAGGACCGGTACCATCGCCCGGCAAGACAGCAATATTGTAGGATTTACTCATTATTCAGATAGTCAGTTTATTTAAAAATATTTTTTATGTATTGATTCAAATAGTAAATAGCAGTTCTATACCTAGACTGCCGTGGTATCTACCAGGTTCAGCAACTTTACAGTAGCTTTGATGGCTGCAACCGTCTGGTCAGAATCCAGGCCTCTGGTTTTCAGGGTCTGGCCTTCAAATTCCCAGGTGATCACTGTTTCCACGAGGGCATCTGTTTTACCTCCCGGAGGGATGGTGACATAATAGTCTTTGAGTACCGGATGTTTTTTGCCCAGTCTGTCATAAATTCTCCACAGCGCTTTCATAAAGGCATCGTACTGACCATCTCCCGAAGCGGTCTCTTCATAGGTTTTATCCTCGATCTCAATAGCAAGAGTGGCCATAGATCTCAGACCATTTGCAACTGAGAGGGAGAAGTTCTTCACTTTTATGTGCTCCTTGATCTTCTCACTTTTCAGTACATCCGAAATGATGTAGGGCAGGTCATCCTTGGTGACGGTTTCCTTCTTGTCACCCAGTTCGATCACCCGTTGTGTTACCTTCTTCATCTCTTCGGGACTCAGGTCGATGCCTATTTCCTCAAGATTTTTCATGATACTCGCCTTTCCCGACATTTTCCCAAGCGCATACTGACGTTTTCTGCCAAAGCGTTCCGGAAGAAGATCGTTAAAGTACAAATTATCTTTTTGATCACCATCAGCATGAATGCCACTAGTCTGGGTAAAGACAAACTCACCAATAAGCGGCTTATTTGCAGGGATACGGACGCCCGAAAAGGACTCGATAAGTTTACTCACTTTATAGAGTTTCTCTTCGTTGATTGACATCTCATATTTGAAATGATCCTTGACAATACCGATCACACTGGAGAGCGGAACATTCCCTGCTCGTTCTCCCAGACCATTTACCGTCGTGTGGATGCCGGTAATTCCTGCTTTAATAGCTGAATAGACATTCGCAGTTGCCAGATCATAGTCGTTATGCGCATGGAAGTCAAAATTCAGCTCAGGATACCTGGTTTTTATGTCACTGCAGAACGTATAGGCTTCATCATGATTTAATATCCCCAGTGTATCCGGGAGCATGAACCTGTTGATCGGTTCATTTTTAAGACTGTCGAGCATCTGATACATATATTCAGGGGAGCTTTTCATCCCGTTCGACCAGTCTTCGAAATATATGTTCGCGCTGATACCCATCGATTTGGCATTGGCAAGAACTTCCTTGATATTGGCAAAATGCTCTTCCGGCTCTTTGCGCAATTGGTACCGGCAATGTTTTTCAGAGCCTTTTGTAAGAAGGTTGATAACCTTACCGCCGGCATTTTTGATCCAGTTGAGGGATTCGAAACCATCGACGAATCCCAGTACTTCAACCTGATCGATATATCCATGGTCACGTGCCCAGTCGAAGATCAGGTTTGCACCTTTGAATTCTCCTTCCGACACTCTGGCAGACGCAATCTCAATACGGTCAATCTTCAACTCTTCAAGAAGCAGTTTCGCGATACTGAGCTTTTCTTTTTCTGTAAATGACACTCCGGAGGTTTGTTCGCCGTCGCGAAGTGTTGTGTCCATGATCGTAATTTTCATAATGAAGCCTCCTTTTATGATTTAGGATCTGCTGCTCTCGAAAGCAGTTATTTTGTCTTTTATGCTTAGCAGGTAGTCAATGTCGTCGTAACCGTTAAGCAGACATTCTTTTTTATATGGGTTTATATCAAAACTTTCTTTATCACCTGTCGACAGGAGCGTGATTTCCTGTTTTTCGAGGTTGACCTCAATAAGCGTTTTCGGGTCATTGGTGATTGCATTTAAAAGTTTTGACAGGAATTCTTCTGAAATCTGTACCGGAAGCAGTCCGTTGTTCAGGGCGTTGTTTTTAAAGATGTCAGCAAAAAAGCTTGAAACGACAACTTTAAAACCATAGTCATGGATTGCCCATGCTGCATGTTCGCGGCTCGATCCGCTACCGAAGTTTTTTCCGGCAACCAGGATTGATCCTTCATAGATCCCTTCATTCAGTACAAAGTCGGGGATAGGGTTATCGCTTTTGTCGTATCTCCAGTCCCTGAACAGGTTGTCGCCGAAGCCATCTCGTGTGGTAGCTTTCAGGAACCGGGCAGGAATGATCTGGTCGGTATCCACATTTTCTATTGGCAGGGGCACTGCCGGAGATTGTAATGTTACAAATTTATCTATTGCCATAATTGAAATATCTTGTTAAGTGTATTATAAATAATCTCTCGGATCGACGATTTTACCAGCTATTGCGATGGCAGCAGCAGTAATCGGGCTGGCAAGCATGGTTCGTGCTCCCGGTCCCTGACGACCTTCGAAGTTTCTGTTGGATGTAGAGACAGCCAGTTTACCGGCAGGCACTTTGTCGTCGTTCATTGCCAGACAGGCAGAACAACCTGGTTGACGAAGTTTTATCCCCGCTTCTTCAAAGACGTCCTTAAGACCTTCTTTGATGGCTTGTTTCTCAACCTGTTTCGATCCCGGGACGATCCATGCCCGGATGTTTTCGGCTTTCTTTTTGCCTTTAACAAACTTTGCTACTTCTCTGAGGTCTTCGATCCTTCCGTTAGTACAGCTACCTACAAATACATAATCCACTTCTTTGCCGATAAGTTTTTCTCC
The DNA here is from genome assembly GCA_050288525.1 of Cyclobacteriaceae bacterium. Taxonomy (GTDB): domain Bacteria; phylum Bacteroidota; class Bacteroidia; order Cytophagales; family Cyclobacteriaceae; genus JBNKDZ01. The sequence goes on along the minus strand of JBNKDZ010000209.1, from coordinate 2,637 downwards.
GGCCTCCAGTCCCATATATTTCAGTGATTTCTGGAAGGAGATTTTATTGCTTTCTTCGATCTCTTCGAGCTTCGGCACATTACCTGTGATCTTAACGCCCATGCCCGGGTTGGTTCCGTACGTGATCATCGGCTCGATATCAGCTGCATCAAAATGTATCTCTTTATCGAATACGGCATCATCATCAGATTTCAGTTCACGCCATTTTTCAACAGCTTTTTCAAAATCTTCACCCTGAGGAGCAAATTCACGTCCTTTCACGTATTCAAAGGTTTTTTCGTCAGGAGCTATATGTCCGCCTCGGGCACCCATTTCGATGCTCATATTACAAACGGTCATACGGCCTTCCATTGACAGGCTTCGTATGGCAGAACCTGCAAATTCGACGAAATAGCCTGTTCCTCCTCCGGTTGTGATCTTGGAGATGATATATAAAATGATGTCCTTGGCAGAAACGCCTTCTTTAAGGTCACCTTCGATGTTTATGCGCATTTTCTTTGGTTTGGGCTGCATAATACATTGTGTAGCCAATACCATTTCTACTTCACTGGTACCTATACCAAAAGCAATGCTTCCGAAAGCACCGTGTGTTGAGGTATGACTGTCACCACAAACCATGGTCATACCCGGCTGGGTAATACCTAACTCCGGTCCGATAACGTGTACGATACCCTGGAAAGGATGATTTAATCCGTAGAAGGAAATATTATGCTTTTCACAGTTTTCTCTCAACTTGTTAACCTGAAATCTGGAAAGTTCATCCTTGATTTCAAGATGTTGATCGATGGTTGGTACGTTGTGGTCAGGAGTGGCAACAGTATTTTCCGGTCGCATTACGGAAATACCCCTGTTTTCAATACCTGCGAATGCCTGAGGACTTGTTACCTCATGTATCAGGTGTTTATCGATATACAATACACTCGGACCGCCTTCTATTTTTTCCACTTCATGGGCGTCCCAGATTTTATCGAATAATGTTTTTCCAGCCAATTTTTTAATAATTTAAAATGAACAATAGGTTTCGAAAAGTAATAAGCAAAACTTAAATAATAATAATACCAGGCAGAGGCTGCCTGAGGAAGAATAGCATATCAACAAGTGATATGTTTAGCGATATGAATAAATTTCGATATGTCATTTTGCCTTGTCCCATTGGGCAGCTTTACTTTAACTACTATTATTATTGGTCGCCAAAGGTAAGAAACTTTTTATTAATTATGATAATTATGGTATAAGCAAAATTAATATTTGTCAAAAAAATATTTTCCGAAGGAATATTCGGAGATTTTGCATAACCATCATTATAAAGCAAAAAAATGGAATATTGTTTTACTCAAATTAAAAATATAAACAATATTTGTGCTGTTTTGTATTTAAAACGGATAATTCCGCAATTGAACAATTTACCTAACTCTATCAACATGAAAACCATTTTCACCATCATTTTATGTGTTATTTCAGTATCTGTTTATGCACAGGATGCAGATACGCTTGCAGCGCCAAAAAAGGATACTACCTATTGGAAAAAATCGTTTAGAGGAGCGTTGAATTTTAATCAGGCCGCTTTTTCTCAAAACTGGTCGGGAGGGGGAATAAACTCCGTTGGATTCAATTCTACTCTATATTACAAGGCAAATTATAAAAAGGGCCGAAATTCGTGGAATAACGAACTTGATTTTGCCTTTGGATTTGTTAATAACGCTGGGCAGGGCAACCGAAAAAGTATGGACCGTATTTTTATTGATACAAAATATGGTTATAAAGTATCGAAAAGCTGGGATGTTGCTTTATCATTAAACTTTCAGTCGCAGTTTGCCAATGGATATAAATATGAAGAAGATCAACAGGGGGACGAACAGGAAATATTGATCTCTCGTTTCATGGCACCCGGATACATCACCTCTGCTCTTGGTATTGAGTTTCATCCAAAAGATTATTTTAAAATACGTGTAAGTCCTTTCTCTCCACGTGTTACAATTGTCAATGACAAGGAATTGTACCTAACCGTTCCAAACAACTACGGCGTTGAGATCGGAAAAACCTCCCGTTGGGAGTGGCTGGCTATGCAGATAATGGCTGATTTTGATAAGGATCTGACCGAGACGATCAATTTAAAAATGCGGTATCAACTGTTTGCAAATTATGAGCAATTTCGTACAGACGAGATGGACCAGCGTTTCGAAGTAGCTATTACTACCAAGATCACCAAATACATAAATGTGAAGCTGTCAGGAATGTTGTTGTACGATAAAGATCAGGATGGCGACATACAGTCAAACCAGGGAATGGGCGTCGGATTTATTTATACATTCAAGAATTATAAGGAGGATAAGTAGGAGGTTAGGAACAAGGAGCAAGGAGCAAGGTTCGCAAAGCGCAAAGCGCAGAGGGCACAGGGTAGGATGGACAAAATGTAGAGGCGCGATTCATCGCGACTTGATGCTGGCGCGCATTTTCAAAATGCGTGTCTATAATGAAAAGACAGACATATCCAGGCAATTGCATTGCCGGCTCGGTTAAGACAATTATGAAAGATTGTGAGCCACGAACCACTGCATTGAGGCACGAGCATTTTGTTTTCAGGTCGTTGGGTAGTGCGAAGTGGTGTTTCGTGAGGACACGAACCACGGCATTGGG
>JBNKDZ010000208.1:0-7265 GCA_050288525.1 Cyclobacteriaceae bacterium | reverse complement strand
AACACACTGAAGTAATATTCCTACGATCATGTATTTTGACATAATCAATATTGTCTTTGTATTGTTTAATTTCATAAATTTGTTTGATTATTATTAACAATTATTAATCTGCCTTCCTTTTAGAGAGTACCAGTCTCTAGTTGGGAGGCGGGTTTTTACACCAAATAAAGCAGTCTGTCTTATATCATAGGTTCTCAGTTTTTCGTGGATAAACTCGTACATACTTTCCGTTAATTTCAAAATCAAAGTCTGATGTATATCCAATGCTCGCTAACACATTGGATAACAGTTCATTTTTAAAGTCTCCTTTAATAATATCAGACAATGACATTCCGGGAGCAACTGTTATCTTAACCCCGTACCAACGCTCTAATTTTTTAAATACTTCTTTCAATGGTTCGTCTGAAAAACTAATTATACCTTCTTTCCAGCCGACCTCATTAATGAAGTTGAATTTCTCGGTCTTAATTTCTTTTTTCGTCCGATCGTAGATGACCATTTGATTAGGTTCAAGGAAATATTCGGTATCCGGCTTTGAAACAAGTTCGATTTTAACTTTCCCATCTACCAATGCGACCTTGGTCTTTTCTCTTTCCTTGTATGACTTCACGTTAAACGATGTGCCAACAACAACCGTTTTAAGGTCCCTGCATTGCACAATAAATGGTCGTTTTTCATCTTTGACAACATCAAAAAATGCTTCTCCTTCGAGGTATACTTCCCTTACGTTTTCTGAAAAACTTTCTGGATACCTGAGATAACTACCCGAATTTAACTTTACCGTTGTTCCGTCCTGTAGTATTAAGGTATATTTGCTACCATCAACCGTTGTTTTGGTTACATATGCAGTTACCGGGACTTCTTCCTCAGGAACTTCTTCTTTATAGAAATTCCAAAATCCAACGAACATCACAATAAGTAAAAGCGAAGCAGCAACTTTAAACCCTGCCTTCTGATAAAAACGCTTTTCATCCTGCTCGTGCATATAGCGTTTTTTATTAAAAATAAGGATGCGTTCATGTATGCGATTGTAATCATCCTCCGGAAATTCAAAATTTTCATATTGGACCTTTTTCAGGAACTGCCGGGCTATCTCCACTTCATTTCGTTTTCCAGGATTCTGATCCATCCAGTTATTCCAGAAAAGATTTGTTTCCTTATCCGGATTCTTCACCCATTTAATAAAAAAATCATCCCTGATAAAATCTATATGTGAATAATTTCGATACGTCATATTTTTGTCGTTATTCTTTTAAGAGACGTGAAATCATTATGTATATACATTAAATTTGAATTTTTATAATATTCGCAAAAAATTAAACTTGGTAATGCAAATATCTCAACAAAAGCATGCTATTATTGAAAATACAAATGGTAGAATATCAGGATCTTACTTCAAAACAGAGATAACCGAGAAACAGGACTAACAGATCCTGCTTAACATTTACTAGTAATTTATTTAAAGAATCCAGAGCCCTGTATAGCAATATCCTGGCAGAAGACACTCTTCCCATACCAAATATTGCAGCAATTTCTTTGTAGGATAGTTCTTCGTAATAATACAGCATTATAATCTCCCGTTGTTTAGCAGGAAGTGCATTACATGCATCACGCAATAGTACAAGACTTTCTTTTGTAAGATTATCCAAAGGCGTTGCACCATCGGAAGCAATAGATATCCTGAACTGAGCATTCTCATCTAGCCGTGCCTCAGACAGCTCGTTTTTACTCTTCTTTACCTTCCGGAAAATCTTTCGGCGCAGGCTTGTAAACAGATATGCTTTGACAGATATAATCTTGCCAATCTTTTTTCGGCTTTTGATAAGATCGAAAAACAGGTCTTGTATACAGTCCTCTACTACTTCTGTATCAGCAAAATGTCTTCCGTAATTAAATAAGGATTTAGCATAATTTTGGTAAATGTAGGAGAGTGCTGCATCGTCACCAGTTAAAAATTTATCCCAGATTTTCTCTTCATCTCTTGGTTCAAGGTATAAAATACCGACGTGATCATTCCTGGTTTCCTGATCTGTTGTTTTGTATAAAAAATGTTCTTTACCCATTTTAAGTGCTAATGCGAACATCTTCACGAAGAAATACCTTGTATTGATGTACATTATTTCTTCATCAAAGAAAATGAATCGCTTTGTAATTATAATTTGTGTTTATATTGTCTATTCATATTAATTTCAAGTATATGATTGTTTTTCAAACATTTATCGATTACGCTGAAATCAACATCCATATTATTATTTATTCCAAACCAGATGTAACCTGTAATATATTTTCCGGTTCATATCAATAAACGTATAGTACTTCGTTTATTGAGTTTATTCACGAATAAATTTAAAGTTTATTACACTTAGTCCGAACAGAATTTCAGCAGAGCACCATTGTATAGAGACCGCAAACTTAAAAATGTATACACGACTTTTCAGTTTTTTTATAAAAAAAATTTTCAGGTCTGCGTAAATTCTTGTTGATAATCAACCATTTATATTCAATATTTTGATCAGATGTTTGTACTTCAATTCCTTCTCACGCGTCTTCCGGTTGATAAATGTACCATTCAAAACCGTGATCCTGAAATCCGGAAAAGATGATAATAATTCATAGTCAATTCCCATATTTTTCAGTTTCTCAAGTCCCTCTTCGCTGGTGAACACATATTTTTCAAGGAATTCATCTTTCTCAGGCACTGCAGACACTTCCTCATTGTCATAAGCCGGAAGTACTACTCCCAGGATTACACTTGCTACTTCTTACCTTACACCGAAACAAAGCAACTTTTCAGCAGGGATATTATTGTTTTTTACATAAAAAGCCATCTCACTTTCTGCCTGATAGGTCAATAGTTTTGGATAGAAGTCTCTGTTCAGATAGTAGTTTACAGCCAATAAAATTATTACAGGTATAAAAATGATCTGCTTCATCAAATTTGGCTGCCTTTTTAAGACGACGAGACTTACAAAAACAGAAAAAAGCACAACCAGTATCGTGTCGGCCATCGGACAGGAACCAGAAAAAAATAAATGCAACGTGGTCAGGACGAACAATAGTGCTATGGCTGTCCAGAACTGAATATGACTGAATACCTTTAGAAACTTCCTGTTCCTGCTAAACCGAAACAACGTGTCGGTTGTAACGATCGCCAGCAAGGGATAGATCGAATTCAGATAATGTGGCAACTGGAACCTGGAAACTGAAAAAATCAGGAACAAAAAGATAAATCCGAAAAAGGTATAATTCTCCGTTGTATTTATTTTCTTTATCAGTCGTTTTGCTTTATCGTACAAGGCAAAAAAGGCCAGTATCGACCAAGGCATAAAGGCCCAGATCATCGTATGAACAAAGAAAAACGGATCCCCTGCACCTTTGATCGGTCCGGTGTTACTGAACCGCCCCCACTGGCTGCTCCAGAAAAAGAATTCAATCCCGGAAACCCCGTTTCGTCCGAATATCTGCTTTTCCGGATGTAGGTCAAATTGTACATAATACCCGTAAAGTGTCGGAAAGGTAAACAACAGGGTTAAAACCAGCACCACCAACCACTGCCAGTGCAGGATCTGTTTCCAGTTTTTCAGATATAAAAGGGCAAAAAACACCCCTGCTCCGATCGGAATTATGGTAAAAAGGCCTTTTGTCATTAACAAACATCCCAGCCCGAAACTCCCCAATACAAGTTGCCAGATCTTTTTATCTTCGAGGTAAACGGCGATGTAGTATAATGCAAATATGGTCCAGCCCGTCAGATACGGTTCGGCCCGTACATCACTGTTGGAAGTTATGATATGTTGTGCGGTCATCAACATCAGGGCTGCTATGTACCCGTGTTTCTTTGAATAAAACCGCTTGCCGAAAAGAAATGTATACCGGACGCCCAATAAGGCAAACAACACTGCCGGTAGTTTATAAGCAAAGCTGTTTATACCAAATATGCCATACGAAAAGGCCGTCATCCAGAACTGGAAATGGGGTTTATCAAGCCAGTCGGTACCCTTTTTGAAAATCTCCAGATAATTGCCGCTTTTAAACATTTCCATGGCCACCTCGGCGTATACGGCAGCATCAATCTCCATTATGGTAACAAAAAGTCCGGCGATATACACCAGTAATGCGAGGATAAATGTCAATTTCCAGAGAAAATCCTTCCGTGTCAGCGACCTGTATTTGATCATATTATGTTTTTTGCCGAAAACTACGGAAAAAAGTGGAAAGTGGGAAAGTGGAAAGTGGAAAAGTGGAAAGGGGAAAAGTGGAAAGGGGAAAGGGGAAAGTGGAAGGTCGGAAGTTCAGGATTTTCAGAATACCTGATTATTTCGGGCATCCTACGCTTTGCCCCACGCTCTTTGCGCTATGCCAAACACTTTTTACTTTCAACTTTCACACTTTTTGCTTTCCACTTTTAACTTTTAACTTTTTTACTTTCAACTTTATACTATTTGGTATATTTTTACAGATCATGAGTAAGGCAAATAAAACCAGGAAGTATATAGTTGAAAAAACGGCAGTTATTTTCAATAAGAAAGGGTATGATGGCACATCGCTAAATGACCTGACGAGGGCTACCAACCTTACCAAAGGAAGCATTTACGGTAACTTTAAGAACAAGGAAGAAGTAGCTGCTGCTGCATTTAATTACAACTATCAGAATCTGATACGTAAATTCCATGCTGAGCTGATCCACCACAATACTGCAAAGGGCAAACTACTGGCATTCAAGAAGATATTTATTGAATACATGCCTGAAATATTCGAAAACGGAGGTTGCGCCTTGCTCAACAATGCTGTTTACAGCGATGATACCAATCAAAAGCTTAAAGATCTATCCGTAAAAGCCTTCAACAGCTGGAGACAGAGCTTAATGGATATAATCAATGAGGGTAAAAATAACGGAGAGTTTAATCCGCATGTAAATGAACGCTATTACGCAGAACTGTTTATTTCCATGATCGAAGGCTGCGGCATTGTAGCTAAAACAACCGGAGATTACAGTTATTTTACCAATACCATGGACCATTTCGAACATCTGGTCATGCATGAAATATTAAAATAAAAAAATTTGAACTTAAAAATACCATTCGGTATATTATTATGAAAGAAAGACGCGTAGTGATAACAGGAACAGGTGCTCTTACACCTATCGGAAATACAACAAAAGCATTTTGGAGCAACGCACTCAACGGAATGAGCGGTGCAGCAGAGATAACCTGCTTTGATACGGCGCAATTTAAAACCCGATTTGCCTGCGAACTGAAAAATTTCGATCCACAGGACCACATGGACCGCAAAGAAGCCCGAAAACTGGACAAATATGCCATATACTCCCTTGTGGCTGCTGAAGAAGCATATGTCGACTCAGGCCTCAGCGGAGACAACATCGACAAAACACGTAGTGGCGTCATCTGGGCCTCTGGTATCGGTGGCATTGGAACGCTGGAGGAACAAATTGCCGAATTTTATACCCGTGACCAGGTTCCGCGCTTCAATCCGTTTTTCATCACCAAGATGATCAGCAATATGGGCGCCGGACTTATATCTATCAAATACGGCTGGATGGGTATAAATTATGCAACCGTATCTGCATGTACTTCTTCGGCCAACGCCATTGCCGACGCATACAACTACATTAAATGGGGAAAAGCAGATGTCATGATAGCCGGAGGTGCCGAAGCACCAATTACTCCCTCTTCTGTGGGTGGTTTTAACGCCATGAAAGCCTTGTCAACCAACAATAAGGAAGCGCGAACCGCATCCAGACCTTTTGACAAGTATCGTGACGGATTTGTTTTGGGAGAAGGCGCAGGTGCATTGATCCTGGAAGATTATGAGCATGCTGTAGGACGAGGTGCCCGCATCTATGCCGAGGTCTGTGGCACCGGACAATCTGCTGATGCCTATCACGTCTCAGCACCACATCCGGAAGGAGCAGGGGCTATATTGAGCATGAACAACGCCTTATCCGACGGCGCACTTCATCCCAACGATATTGATTACCTCAACACGCATGCAACTTCTACCACCATAGGCGACCTCGCTGAAATGAAAGCTGTAGAAAACGTGTTTAGGAAAAACCAATTCATACACATCAGCGCAACCAAATCCATGACAGGTCACCTGTTGGGAGCTGCAGGTGCAATTGAGTCGATACTTTCCGTATTGTCCGTGTATCATAATGCAATACCTCCAACTATCAACACGAGAACCCCGGATTCTGAGATCCCGTTTATCGAACATGTTGTCTTCAATCACAAAATTGAAAAAGAAGTGCGTTACGCTCTCAGCAATACCTTCGGATTCGGAGGACATAATGCCTCGTTGGTCTTTGGCAAATGGATGGATAAAGTCTGAACAGGATTAAAAGATTTAAGGATTTTGATTATACCTGAATAAAGCTGGCGCGCATTTTCTTTCAAAATGCGTGTCTAAAATAAAAAGGGCGACATATCCAGGCAATGGTATTGCCGGATCGGCTAAGAGCAATTATGAAGAATCGGAAAATACGAGCAGAAAAGCGTCCTGATATACCAAATGTCTTGGTACATATCTCCTCGTTTGAACATGTACCAAGACATCTGTGTATTGCAACTCGGGCCCTGAATAATCAGAAATCCTGTAATCCTGTAATCTTATAAATCCTGTTCAGACAATTTACAGCCCTCGATAACCTATCAGATAAATACCACGAATAATCGAAAATACTTTTACTGAATTATTTTTTCTTCTTAATCATTTTAAAAAATTCATCTACAAAAGGATTCTCCTCATCTGATTTCTTTGAGTAAAAATTATGCATATTAATTTTTGTTTTTACCTCCTCACTCCAAAGTTCTTTTTTAGTCAATACCATTACAACAAGAGTATAATAACACTTTCTATGAGCTAATTCATCGATAATCTTATCGATCGATTTACCTTCACCCATCAATTCATCCACCAGATTATCAATTTTTAAAATATTCATCATTCAGATGTTTAGAGGCTTACACGAACTAAAACATTACTATCTAAGCTCAAAAAATTCAACAAAATCATTACATTGACTTATTGATTCTTTAGGGCCTATATATCCGTGATCATTGTCTATAAGTAATTTTATTTCATCAGGAACACTCTCCAGAAACGTTTTTAACATATAAAAAGAATTTGTATCAATTACATACACAAATGGGTTTTGTAAACAGGTCTTAATTAATTCAATTTCATCTTTTTCATAATAAGAAAAAACATTATCATCTTTATAAACATTTAAGAATTTTTCCCCA
>JBNKDZ010000207.1:0-1925 GCA_050288525.1 Cyclobacteriaceae bacterium | reverse complement strand
GTTCCTAATGGAGACGAAAGAGATAAAGATGTTGCGCTCGCCATCCGCTATGCAGTGGATAATGGAGCTAACATCATTAATATGAGCTTTGGCAAAAAGATCTCTCCACATAAAGCTTTTGTTGATGATGCTGTAAAATATGCTGAGCAACACGGAGTTTTATTGGTACATGGAGCAGGAAATTCCGGTGAAAATCTTGACGAGGAAGCTCATTATCCATCCGCCAGATACCTTGATAGCACCCTTGCAGGAAACTGGCTGGATGTCGGTGCATCTTCTCTGGCATTTGATAAAGAAATTGCTGCGGATTTTTCAAATTACAGCAAAACATCTGTCGATATTTTTGCTCCAGGCGTAAACATTATTTCGCTTGATTCCAGCAACACGTATAGCATGAATAGCGGAACAAGTCTTTCTGCGCCGGTAGTGACAGGCGTTGCTGCCCTTATACTCTCCTACTACCCGGATCTGAAACCGGCTGAACTAATAGACTTATTACGCGCCAGTGCATATACGGTAAAAAAACCCAAGAAAGTATATTTGCCAGGATCTACACAGAAGAAAAGACAGAAAATACGCTTTTCAGAGCTTTCCAAATGTGGCGGTATTATACATGCTGGCAATGCTTTAGTAATGGCCGGGGAAAAGTATAAATAAGATGTCCGTATCCTGGTGTATGAACCCCCTCATGAAGTGAAAAGCATTTCGTTTTAGATAATCCGGAAATATAGCTGCGTGATTTGTTCGTCCTTTATTGTGCCTCCAAAATCTGAGTTTGTATAAAATTTTTACGCAAATAGTTCATGTTCAACAATATTTCAGGCACCTTTAGAATGTCAGCCAATACACTGGATACCTGTTCACCACACATGTTATCGAATACTATTTTTGGGTTTATTTAAATTATATACATATTTTTGTTTTAGATGAAAATACTTGGTATTTCGGCCTATTATCATGATTCTGCTGCTGCTATTGTGGAAGATGGACAGATCTTATTTGCTGCGCAGGAGGAACGGTTCTCAAGAATTAAAAATGATTATTCTTTTCCAGAAAAAGCAATAGAGTACTGCCTTAGTGAATCAGGTTGCACCTTTAATGATATTGATTTAATATCTTTTTATGACAAACCTTTTTTGAAATTTGAAAGGTTATTGGAATCCTATTATGCATTTGCTCCCAGGGGATTCAGATCCTTTGTTATGGCAATGCCCATATGGCTAAAAGAAAAGCTATTCATCAAACAATTCATTAAAAAAAGATTCCGGGAATTAAGTGGTTCAAAGATAAATGTTCCTGTAAACTTCCCTGAGCATCATCTTTCTCATGCTGCAAGCGCCTTTTATACGTCACCTTTTAAAAGATGTGCTTATCTGACTGTTGATGGTGTTGGCGAATGGACTACGACATCCTACGGAATTGCTTCAGGAGATGAAGGAATCCGACTAATTGGTGAACTGCACTTTCCCGATTCTCTTGGATTGTTCTATTCCTCGTTTACGTATTTCCTGGGATTTGAAGTCAACTCCGGGGAATATAAAATGATGGGGCTGGCCCCTTACAGCAGTATTAATTTACAAAGGGTCAGACAATTTATGGATATTATAAAAACCAATTTGATTGATATAAAACCGGATGGGTCTGTAAAACTGAACAAAGACTATTTTGAATACCAGGTAGGTCTGCGAATGGTAAATCCCAAAAAATGGGAAAAATTATTCGGGATGAAAAAAAGATCCCCCTCAGATGCACTGGAACAATCACATGCCGACCTTGCTCTGGCTGCCCAAAAAGTAACGGAAGAAGTCCTGATCGCATTAATTCGGTTTATAAAGAAAGAAACTTCTGAAGATTATTTATGTCTTGCAGGAGGTGTTGCTTTAAACTGTGTGGCCAACGCCATTTTGTTTAAACAAAATATTTTT
>JBNKDZ010000206.1:0-8646 GCA_050288525.1 Cyclobacteriaceae bacterium | reverse complement strand
TCTCTACAATCCCCCACGCAATCCCGCGGGAAACCCGATTTTATCCGTAAACCCAAATCCATATCATCATTCATTGCAGGATATAAATCGGCCATCAATTCAAAAATTGATAATTATATTGATGACAACAATTTGAATATTCCGAAATACAACCGAAACAATCATTTTTTTCAATCAAATTACCATGACCATATTATTCGAAATCATGCAGAATATGAAAGAATTAAGGAATACATCATTTCCAATCCATTGAAATGGAAAAATGATAAATTTAACCGGTGAATTAAAGCCTTGAAAAATGACCCGTATAACAATAGAAGAATTTTCAATCGAAATGCTGGATAGTTTGGGCATGCAAAACTCGCCACCGAAGCCTGCATCCACTTTTTAACAATAAGATTTACACATATGACCCTGTTAAAAATTCTTATGGAGATTATACTTTTGTGAACCTTGAATTTTATGGAATCGCAAGACGCTGCAACCTTCTTCTGCAATCCAAGTTTGACATTATCTAATTATTTGACATTTCGCGTAAAATAATTTTACAATATTTTTGTTCAACATATCGAAAAGCACTGATAATGTTCAAGTTATGAAATTGGCATTTTTTTTAGCCATATTAAATCATTGTAAATATTAAAAAAGACATTCGAAGTGATATAAAGCAGAAAAACCATCACAAGAAATCCAATTGAAACTTTACTATTTAAATAACAAAAGTTTTAAAAAATAAGCCATGATATTAAAAACTGTAAAACTAACTTTTCGCGATTTCAAAAATAATAAACTATATTCTTTTATTAAAATTGGCGGATTTGCCATTGGCATTTCTGCATGTTTTCTTATTGCCTTGTATATAAGGCATGAGCTGAACTACGACAATAATTATAAGAATGATGAAAGAATTTATCGTGTGGTTCAGGTGCAAAATATTAATGGGAAAATAGTACCAAGTACAGTTTTACAGGCTCCATTGGCGGAAACCATGAAGAAGGACTTTCCTGAAATTGAAAATTCCGGCAGGATAATGTACTTTGATGCAGGTAAGAACAGGATAAGCAGGAGTGATCGCATAGATTATTTTAATGAATCGGGATTTGCTTTTGTTGACCAGAGTATTTTGGATATTTTTCAGTTTCCTGTTATTGATGGGAAGCTTAGTAATGCTCTTGTAAACCCCAACACAATTGTTATTTCCAGGCGTGCTGCTGAAAAATTTTTCCCGGGGGAGGAAGCAGTTGGAAAATCGTTTATTCTAAATAACAATACACAAAATCCTTATACTGTTACAGCGGTTATTAAAGATTTTCCCAATAATTCGCATATGCACTTTGATTTTCTAATGGCACTAAATCTGGGGGATGCTAATGAGCAGAATTGGAATTTCAGCACTTTTCATAACTATGTATTATTAAAGCCTGGCACAAATGCTTCAGCACTTGAAACTAAATTGAAAACGGTTGTTGCCAAGTATATCATACCGTTTGATGAAAAACAAGACCAATTTTTTTACGACCGGACAAAAGATTATTATGAATTACAGCCAATCAAAGATATTCATTTGAATTCATCACAGATATTTCAAAATGCAAGTTTCGATTATGCCGATGTTGGCGATATCAGAATTATTTGGGTGCTTGGAATGAGTGCATTTTTCATTTTGTTATTGGCGTGCATTAATTTTATTAATTTATCTACAGCAAAATCCAGAAGTAAAGCCAAAGAAATAGGTTTAAGAAAAACAATCGGGGCGCAACGAGGAGCTTTAATCAGCCAACTATTGGGCGAGTCAATATTATATAGTGCTTTTTCAATTATACTTGCAGTAGGATTGACTATTTTACTATTGCCTTACTTTAATTATCTATCCGGTAAATTGTTAACTATTCCATGGCATGAATGGTGGTTTATCCCGTTATTAACTTCGGGAGCAGTTATTATCGGATGTTTTGCAGGTATTTACCCTGCATTCTATCTTACCTCGTTTAAAATAGTAAAAATTCTTAAAGGCAATTTACAGGAAAAAGAAAGAACGGTCAATTTACGGAGTGGAATGGTTGTCTTTCAATTTGCCGCTTCTTTAATTTTAATTATTTGCACCCTTGTTGTATTTAAACAAATGAATTTCATTTTGAATAAAGATATGGGATTTAATAAAGAACAGGTGTTGATTTTGAATGGAGGCAATACTCTGAACGAGAAAATTGTACCGTTCAAAGAAGAATTAAAGTCAATTGCAGGAGTTCAAAGTGTGTCGATAAGTTCATTTTTACCCATAGAAAATTCCATGCGTAATGGTAATCCGTTTTATAAGGAAGGGAGGGTTGGAATCGACCCCGGGATTACTTGCCAAAACTGGATAATTGATGATGATTATACCGAAACAATGGGTTTAACAATTGTTGAGGGCAGGAATTTTTCTGAAAATATAAGTTCGGAAGAAAATTTTGCAATAATAAACCAGGAAATGGCCCGGCAACTAAACCTGAAAAATCCGGTTGGAGAACAAATTACAGATGGAGCAAATACGTATGAAGTTGTTGGGGTGGTAAAGGATTTTAATTACGATAATATTCAGTATCAAATCAGACCTTTGGTATTGCATCCGGGATTGAGCCCAAATTTTATAAGCATTAAAGTGAATACTTCTGATATGTCAGGTGTGATAAAGGCCGTTACAAAATTATGGGATAAGGCTTCACCGGGGCAGGGTTTGCAGTATAGTTTTCTGGATATGGAATATGCTAAAATGTACGACAATGTAAAACGTACAGGTTTAATATTCAGGAGTTTTTCCATTTTAGCAATTTTGGTTGCATCTCTTGGATTATTCGGATTAGCTGAATTTATCACCAAACAGCGGACAAAAGAAATAGGGATACGAAAAGTAAATGGGGCAAAAGTCTCCGAAATATTATCGATGCTCAACAAGGACTTTGTAAAATGGGTCGCCATTGCTTTTGTAGTTGCCACACCCATTGCGTACTTCGCCATGAATAAATGGCTCGAAAACTTTGCCTACAAAACAACTTTAAGTTGGTGGATATTTGTCCTTGCTGGTTTGCTGTCACTGGGAATTGCATTGCTAACTGTAAGTTGGCAAAGTTGGAGGGCTGCTACAAGGAATCCTGTGGAGGCGCTAAGGTATGAGTAATTGATAAACCTGACAATTCATTTCAATCAGGATTTTTCAGGACTTATTCGCCAGCGTATTCAGGAATGTCCGTACTTCCTTGAAGGAAGAGACATTATATTTCGCGGCTGATGAGGTGCTACCTACCTTGATTGTGAATGCTTCGGGAGGTAATGCCTTAAACGTATCTTCGTCTGTCCAGTCATCGCCGAGTGCAATAATAAAATCATTCGGAAATTTGTCCAGCCATTTCAGAGTGGCTTTTCCTTTGTTTATATCAGCATTTTTTACTTCCACCACCATGTCACCTTCCAGCACCTGCAGATTTTTGTTGGCCGTCAGATATTTTAGATGGCTGCTGAGTTCGCGTGACCGTAATTCTCTCAATCCAGTTTCGACCTTTCTGAAATGCCATACCAGCGAGTGGTCTTTTTCTTCGATAAAAGAACCGGGGGTTCGACTTACATAGGCTTCCATGATAGGTCTTAGTTCACCTTTCCAGTCATTGCGCAGACGGTTGTAGGTTGTCCAATCTTCACCTTTTTCTTTCATCCAGACACCATGCTCGGCAATAATGTCAATAGGCAGATGGCTAAGCCATTTATCAAGGGTAGCTTTGTCCCGCCCACTGATGATTACAAGGCGGTTCTTTTTGTTATGTGAAAGTTTTTTGAGAAGATCGAGCAATATGTTGTCCGGTTTGGCCATTTGTGGGTCCGGCTCAAAACCGGTGAGGGTACCGTCATAATCCAGGAATAACAACCTGTTTTTTGCTTTGCTATAGTTTTCGGTGATTTGCTTTATGGTAATATCATCCAGATTTCGTGTTGCCATAGATTGTTGTACTTCTTTGATTACATGTAGCCTTTCCATAAACATTTTTACCCAATGATGGATGTTATAGCGCTTTAACGTCTCCTGCATGATGCTAATATGCATGACCTGTTCTTCTTCCGGCATCTTTAGTGCCTTATAGATAGCGCCAACGATCTGATTGATGTCATTCGGATTTATCAGGATGGAATCGGACAACTCTTTGGAAGCTCCTGCTCTCTCACTTAAGATAAGAACGCCTGTTTTATCGAGTTTGCTGGCGATGAATTCCTTGCAAACCAGGTTCATGCCGTCACGCATGGGCGTGACAAGGGCGACATGTGCCATGCGGTAAAAGGCAGACAGTGCTTCAAGATTGAACGATCGGTAGAAATAATGAACGGGAGTCCAGTTTAACCGACCGAATTTTCCATTGATCCGTCCGACAAGCAGGTCAACTTCTTCTTTTAAAGATTTATATTTCCCTACATTGTCGCGCGAAGGGACAACGATCATGATCAGGGAAACCTTTTCATGATATTCCTCATACTTGTCTAGAAACAGTTCAAACGCCTGAAGACGCTGAGGAAGACCTTTGGAATAATCAAGTCTGTCGATGGAGATGATTAGCTTTTCATCACCCAGAGAAGTCCTGAATTTTATTTCCATATCAATGGTCTTGGGTGAAGCAGCCGTCATGGCATATTTCTGATAGTCGATCCCCATAGGGAAGGCGTCGACCTCAATGATGCGACTGTTGGTTTCTATACGGCCCCGGCTATTGGGAATGCCGACCAGCCTGCTGACAGATGACAAAAAGTGCCGCATGTCATCGTAGGTGTGAAATCCGATCAGGTCGGCACCGAGCATTCCTTTCAGGAGTTTCTTTCGCCATGGTATCATCCGGAATACTTCATAGGAAGGGAAGGGGATGTGCTGGAAGAATCCGATGTTTACCTCAGGAAGTTTTTTCCGGACCATATGAGGCAATAACAACAGCTGATAGTCATGGATCCAGATGGTATCGTCCGGTTCAGCTACATCGAGAATTGCCTGACAAAATATCTTATTGCCTTCGATATAGGCATCGTACAGATGTTTGTCGAAGATGGCGTATTGCAGGAAATAATGGAAAACCGGCCAAAGGGTTTCGTTGCTAAAACCTTCATAGAAATTCTGGATAAGGTGTTTGTCGAGGAATACCGGGATCATATTTTCTCCTTTCAGATCATTGGTGATCTCGTCCTTTTCTTCCTGGCTTTTCACAAACTGGCCCGGCCATCCAACCCATAAGTTGTTGGCCTGTTTGTAGATCGAACTTAATCCGGTGGCCAGACCCCCTTCACTGGGCATATAAAAGATGGACCCGTCTTCCTTGACAATTTTTATTGGTAATCGGTTTGAAACAATGATTGTTTTTCCCATGAAATTCTATTTGCACTTTTTAAAAGGGCAAATTAGGGCTAATTCCATTAAAATAAAATTGAAATGGCTATTTGAATGGTTTTTTATTTGAGAAAACGTTTATTTAAACTTGTTAAATTGTCGCAGTTTGATCTCTGTAAGACGCCGTTTTGTGTCAAGCGGGAAATCACCATTCATGATCCAGTCGTAGTACATGGGTTCCTTGTCAAGGACATCCAGGACAACCTTGCCTTTATGCTTTCCGAAGTTAAACACTTCAATGCCTTCGTCGTTATAGATCATGCGGCCGGCAAGGTCAACGAGCTTGTCGAGTGTCAGCTTATGCAGCACCTCCATGTCATTTTCTATGATGCCCAGTTTGTTCCCCCGCATGTCCAGTACATCCATACCCCAGTATTTTTGCACCTGTTTCTCCAGGATCTCGTAAGAAGCTAACGTGTCAGCTTCTGCGCTGTGGGCATTTTCCAGGATTTTGTTACAATAAAACAGGTATGCTGCCGAGAGATTCCTTTTTTCCATAAGGTGAAAGATCTTCTGAGAGTCGATAAGTTTACGTTTGGATATGTCAAAGTTGATATCTGCACGTAAAAATTCCTCTACCAGCATGGGTACATCGAATCGAATGATGTTAAAGCCAGACAGGTCACACCCTTCAAGGAACTTAGCAAAGGTTTTTGCGACATCCTTAAAATACGGGGCATCTTTAACGTCTTCATCATAAATGCCATGGATCAGGCTGTTTTCGGCAGGTATAGGCTTGCCGGGATTGATGCGTTGAAATAAGGTTTCTTTTTCGCCTTTTGGGCTAAACTTAACAATGGCAATTTCAATGATCCGGTCATGCGTAATATTTGTTCCTGTGGTTTCAAGATCAAAAAACGCAAGCGGATTCTTAAGATTAAGATTCATGGAATAGGGGTTTCTTTAAGAATAAATTTGTCTTTTCTGGGAAGTGATCTCTGAAGCAAGCTCATGCAAATCTATGTTACCGAAATTTCCGGAGCTCATCATCAAAAGATTGCTTTGATCCCATTCCAGACCAAGTAAATGATTTCGTAGGTCTTCAGCTTTTGTGAAGATCTTCAAATTTTTATAATTGAAAGCTTTTTCAATATCTTCAACTTTAAGCCTGTCGGCCTCAGATTGTTTTTTGTTATCCGGATTGAAATAGATACAGGCACTGTCTGCATCCCGCAGCGTATCCTGATAATTGGAAATGAAGTTCTTATTCAGACTGCTGTAGGTATGCAGCTCTAGGCATGCAACAAGCGATCTCGAATCATATTTTTCTTTCACAGCAGCAGTAGTTGCTTCGACTTTTGACGGAGCATGGGCAAAATCCAGAAATACGGAACAATTCCGGTTTTCATTGAGAAGCTGCAACCTTTTTGATGCACCTTCAAACGAACTGATGGCTTCATAAAACATATCATCTGTGATGCCAATACGTTGCAATACCGATCGGGCTCCGTTCAGATTCAGTATGTTATGCTTTCCGAAAATCCTGAGGGGAACAAGTCCATAGGAAGTTTTAAGATAGGTGATCTCGTTTTTTGTGACATAAGGATGTACCGAATAATGGTATTGATTTACATCGATGCGTTCATTGCTGGCAATGACCATGGCCATATCATCATCTTCACAAAACACCAACGTCCCGCCTTTTGGGGTGGAATCAGCAAATATCTCAAACTGTCGTACATATTCATCAACCGTTTCATAGGCATTGATATGGTCCCAGGAGATGCCGCTGATGAGTCCTATGTGATGTTCGTATTTGAGGAATTTAGGGGTTCTGTCCAGAGCGGAAGAGAAATATTCATCTCCTTCCATTATGACGATCGGGGCATCCGAAAGCTTGACGATGTTGGAAAAACCGTCGAGATGCGCTCCTACAACATAGTCAAATTCTCTTTTTACATATTTTAAAACATGCATGATCATCGCAGTGATGGTGGTTTTGCCATGACTACCGGCAATGACGATGCGTTGTTTGTCATCCGATTGTTTACGTATGAATTCCGGAAAGGAGTAGATGTTTAAACCAAGAGCCCTGGCTTTTTTTAATTCGGGATTTTCATCCTTTGCATGCATGCCTAAAATTACAGCATCCAGGTCAGGGGTGATATTGGCTTCATCCCAACCGGGTTTTTCGGGCAATAACCCATGATCGATCAGGCGTTGTTTGGATGGATTATAAAATTCGTCATCCGAGCCGCTAACTTCAAGCCCTTTTTCCTTTAATGCTATCGCCAGGCTGTGCATTACACTACCTCCAATGGCGATGAAATGAACCTTTTCTTTTTTGTTTGCAGTCATCTTTGAATTCGTAAGCTGTCCCAAAGATAAAACAATTAGAATTTGAGGCAAATAGTAAAAATGAATTGCTTGTGAATAAATATGTTGATAAATTGAAAATGTGTGGAAAATACCGGTATGACGATGTGGATAATTTTATAATAACTTAATGAAAAAATCTTTTCAGAAGGAAATTAATTCATCTATGTTTGTAAAACTACAACGAATTTTAGCACATAACCTTTGGCATTTTTATGGAATCAGGAAAATCCACACCACTAAGATTGGGATATAAATCCAGGAATATTGTACAAAACGATCTTGGTGAGAGTCTGGGAAAAGTACCACCACAAGCCATTGACCTGGAAGAAGCTGTTCTGGGTGCCCTTATGCTCGAAAAAGATGCCCTTACTTCCGTGATTGACATCCTGAAGCCTGAAACGTTCTATAAAGAAGCTCATAAAGAGATCTTTGCTGCCATCATTGATCTTTTCAACAACTCCGAACCTGTCGATTTGCTCACCGTAACAAACTTTCTGCGTAAAAACGGAAAGCTGGAACTTGTCGGTGGCGCGTATTACATAACCGAATTGACCACAAAGGTAAATTCAGCTGCGCATATTGAGTATCATGCACGTATCATAATTGAAAAAGCAATTAAACGGGAGCTGATTAAAATTGCCTCCCAGATCCACCGTGAAGCTTTTGAAGATACCACAGACGTGTTTTTGCTGCTGGACAAGACAGAGCAATCACTGTTTGAAGTCTCGGAGATCAATATTAAAAAGAATTACGCCGATATGCGCTCGATCATGCATGAGGCGATCCTGGAACTGGAAGTTAAAAAACAACAGGGCGATGGCCTTACCGGTGTGCCTACAGGATTTACGGCGCTCGACAGGGTAACTTCCGGATGGCAGAAATCCGACCTTGTGATCATTGCTGCACGTCCCGGTATGGGTAAAACAGCCTTT
>JBNKDZ010000205.1:0-3528 GCA_050288525.1 Cyclobacteriaceae bacterium | reverse complement strand
ATATGTAAATTATTTATATAAAAAGAATATATATTCTTGGTATTTTGAGAATGTTTTGTCATTTTTTGTTTAAATTTAGGGCAAGAAAACGATATTCTCCTTGTTATCATAAGTGGGAAAAGAGTATATAAACACTGTTTGTAAAAACTTAATTATGATGAAGGAGGAAAAGAATCTGATATCAATCGGATATAAAATTAAATTAATGTTGAATCTATTTTTTGTCAGAAATTGGTGCAAAAATATGAGCATCAACCAAAAATAGTTAGCAAGTGGAAAACCCGAACCTGATTACCGTATTTGTTTGTTTCTTGAAATCCGGACTACGATTTACAAGATTCGACACTAATAATGTAGGATTGTCATTTATCAATGAGATAAAAAAGCACAACCCCAATTTCAAACCTGAAAAAGTTGAACAAAGAGAGCGCGACAAGACATTTATTGTCAATGGATATCCGCGGGAGTTTGAACCTCTTATTATGTCTCTGATCGAAGAATACAGAAAGAAACATAATCTTCAGTATCGCAAAAAAACAAATCAGGGCGGTGGAAATAAATTCCAGCGACGTAATGCCTCAGGAGGAGGATACCAGCAGCGCTATAACAAAGATGGAGGCCAGGGAGGTCAGTATAAAGGTGGTGGCGGAGGCTATCAGAAAAAATACTATGATAAATCTCAGGGTAACAACTATTCCGGTTCCAACTCCAACTCTGATTCTGATAAAGGAGGCTATAACAAAGGCTATAGTGGCGGAGGAAGTGGTTATAACAAGTATTCCGACAATCAGTACGATAAGCCCCGAAAACGTCCAAGAATATATAAACCGAAGGACGGCGAACAATAATACAATCGGAAGGGATGTAGCTTGAGTAATATTTTATAACATAACAAACCTGTTATGTTTAACCAGTTGCATTTTTTATTATGTACTCATTAGGATTCGTCTGTGATCCTGGCAAAGGGCAGAGCGCAAAGCGTTTTATCCCTAGTGTCTCTATCATCTCAGGAAATAAATAACAAAAACCATTATAACGCTGTCGTACAGAGGCATAACATTTTTTCAAAAAGCACAAATTTGGATGACGTAACTCTGTATTTAAATACAAAAAATCCAATAACAAAAACATTACACAACTCGCTGAATATCTTATATTTACACAAAACACGTCATCGGTAGATATAGCAGATTTGAAAAGTTTGAATGACAGGTATAGAAAGTGTCTGGAAATATTTGTCAATCGCTTCTGATATTCTCGAATGAGTCCGAAGCGAGACGCTTCTATTCACTCATACGATCATTTATTTTATCTCGTGAAAGAATGATTTCTCTGCTAAAGTTGGTTAAGGTCGAAAGTTTGGCACGAGGACCGTTTCACTAAAGTCCGCACCAGTAGTATTTTAATTTTTAGTGATATTAACCTGACAGCGTCCAAAGACCTGTCAGCGTTAATTAAGCATAAATTTTTGATAAATTGGAATAGAAGAATTTTGCCATGGAAGAAATTCACCAATAAAAAACATCCATACAAATTTACTACAAAGCCTGATTTATGATTTATCGCACCTCAATTACTTTGCTCTTACATAAGACCCCTGCCGGAGTCGGTTGTCATTTCAATTTTATTCTATAAATATTTGACTTCTCCGAAGTCAGTTTGAAGTAAAAAATCACCTATTGCGCTATTCCCTTAGCCTGTCCATCCGTATTCAAATCCCCCCGGATTTTCTAACTGATCCATAATTTGTTTGCACTGAACCGGCAATACAATTGCCTGAATATGTCTGTCTTTTCATTTTAGACACGTTAAAAGTTTGAAAGTTAAAGGAGTGTTTCACTTACTCACTTTTCACTCACTTGTCACTTTCCACTTTCCACTTTCCACTTTTCACTTTCCACTTTACACTTTCTCACTTTCCACTTTCCACTTTCTCACTTTCCACTCTATTGTAAGTGCGGATATTTTATCCTAATTTCGGAATTGTTTCAATTCTGAAAGAGCTGTTTTACATGGCTGATAAAGAAAAAAAGGTTACCGTGGATAAGAACATCATGTGTTTCCATTGCGGAGATGTGTGCAGGAAAGATCATGTCATGTTTGAGGGAAAGGATTTTTGTTGTAACGGATGTAAGACGGTCTATGAGATTCTGAACCAAAACGATCTGTGTACCTATTACGATCTTGAAAAAAATCCGGGAATAAGCCTCAGGAGTAAACAGTTTGACGACAAGTATGCATACCTTGATAATGAAGAGATCAGCCAGCAGATCCTGGACTTCCAGGATCAGCATCATGCAAAAGTGACGTTCTTTATTCCGGCAATTCATTGCAGTTCGTGTATCTGGCTGCTTGAAAATCTCTACAAACTTCGTGAGGGTGTCCGGAACAGCCGGGTGAATTTTGTCCGTAAAGAGATCAGCATAGACTATGACCCACAAGTGATCAGTTTAAGGCAAATAGTGGAGATGCTGGCTACATTAGGATATGAGCCAGCCATAAATCTCGGTCAACAGGAAAAAAAACGGAAGAAAAATATACATCGTGACCTGTACCTTAAAATAGGTGTTGCCGGATTTGCTTTTGGTAATATCATGCTGCTAAGCTTTCCGGAGTATTTTGGTTTTGAAGGGATTTCGGAAGGCAATATCCGGTTGTTTATCAACTACCTCAATATCTTTCTTTCCTTGCCGGTGGTGTTTTTCTGTGCCTCTGATTACTTCAGATCTGCGTATTCCGGTATCCGGAACAAATATGTAAATATCGATGTGCCCATCGCATTGGGGATCATCGTATTGTTCCTGCGTAGTATGTATGAAATAGTATCGCAATCAGGCCCGGGGTATCTCGATTCACTTTCGGGGTTGCTGTTTTTTCTGCTTGTAGGACGATGGTTTCAGAATTTTACGTATGAAGGATTGTCTTTTGAACGTGATTATACTTCGTATTTTCCTTTGGCAGTTTATAAGCTTGTTGACAGCAAGATGGAGAGTACACTGATCAGGAATCTGGTAAAAGGGGATATTATCAGGGTACGGAACAGGGAGATAATCCCTTCGGATAGCCTGTTGCTGAGCGGTTCGGCACAAATTGATTACAGCTTTGTTACCGGAGAGTCAGGTTCCACACCAGCAAAGAAAGGGGATCATGTTTTTGCCGGAGGTCGTCAGATAGGGGAAAGCATCGATCTGGAAGTTCAAAAACCGGTATCCCAAAGTTATCTTACTCAATTATGGAATAATGAAGCTTTCAGCAAGGATAAGAATCTTCAGTTTAAAAAAATGATCGATGTTATAGGGAAGTACTTTACCCTTGTGGTGTTGGTTATTGCTATTACGGGTTTTTTGATATGGTATAAAACAGATTTCCGGCAAGCTATGAATGCCCTGACGGCAGTGCTGATCGTCGCATGCCCGTGTGCACTTTCATTATCTGTGCCGTTTACCTTCGGGAGCACGATGCGGATCTTCGGACGCCTGGGGTTTTACCTGAAAAATGTCCAGGTCATCGAAAAGCTTCTTAAAATAA